>JAIRRL010000189.1 GCA_031255985.1 Gracilibacteraceae bacterium | reverse complement strand
CCGGTAAACCGTTTTCCCCCTGTCGTTTTGGCGCAACAGATGAAAAAGCATTTAGCCCTCCGGCAAAATAAGCGGCGGATTTGCAAGTACGGCGAAAAAAGGGTATTATATTAACACGCGGCGGAAAGACTGCGGTAGGAATAACACAGGAATTTACCGGGAAATTAGCGGGAATTAAGTAAGAACATTGTAGGAATATCGTAGGAATATCATCTTTGTAATAAAGACGCGAAGGAGCGGGTATGTCTTACAGAGTTTTACATTTAATCGGCGGCGGTGAAATCGGGGGGGCGGAACTGCATATCTTGCGCTTATTTGAATCCTTTGACCGGGCGCAAGTTTCTCCCTATTTGATCTGCCTGGCCAAAAACTCGCCGCTGGCCGTCCGGGCCGCCGCCGCCGGCCACCCGGCGCTGGTGTATCCGATGGCGTTTTTCATGGACTTGCGTCCTATCTCCCGGATTGTCGCTTTCTGCCGGCGGGAGGGAATTGACCTGATCCACAGCCACGGCGCCCGCGGCAATCTGCTTGGCCGTCTGGCGGCTGAACGCCTGAATATCCCTTGCATATCGACTATTCACAGCGACGTCCGCCACGATTATACATCCAAGATCAAAGGCCGCCTGGCTCTTTTTGTCGACGACCGCACCATTTCCCGTTCCGCCGGCCTGATCACCGTTTCCCGCAGCCTGTACGAATCGACGCTGCCGCGTCTGCAAAAACCGCTGCCGCTGACTGTTATTTACAACGGGATTCCGACCATTGATTTTTCCGGCGCCGCCGCTCTGCGCCGCCGTTACCGCGAACTCTGGCAGATTGACGACGACGCGGTCGCGCTGGGCTCTATCGGGCGTCTCCATCCCGTCAAGTCCCAATCCACCTTGATCGAGGCCGCTTTATCCTTGCAGCGGGCCGGCAAGAAAATCCATTTGCTGATCATCGGGGAAGGCCCCTTGCACAATATGCTGCAGAGCGAACTGGCCGCTTCCGGCCTGGTCTACACTTTGCCGGGCTATTTGCCTGACGCCTGGCAGGCTCTGCCGGCTATGGATCTTTTCGCCCTCCCTTCTTTGAAAGAGGGGATGGGGCTGGTGCTGCTGGAGGCGGCCCAGGCAATGGTGCCGATCGTCGCGACCCGCGCGGGCGGCGTCCCGGAGCTGTTTCCCCGGCAGGAAGCGATCCTGACGCCGCCCGGAGACAGCCTTTCTTTTGCCGCCGCCTGTTCCGTCCTTTTGGACGATCCCGAACTGTGCAAGCGGCAGACGCGGAAAGCGGCGGAGCGGGCGAAATATTTCACTTTGGACAAAATGGCCGCCGCCACGTATCATTTTTACGAACGGATACTGACCTTTACTCAAAATAAATAAAAACGCGAGCATATCGCGTCAACAAAGAACGGAGCGACTGGAAAATGATAAAATATGAGAACGAGGATCGATCCCGCCTTGCCCCGCTACTGCGCGGCGTCGGCGATTCGATGGTGCTGTCCTATCTCCAGGGCTATATGGGCGATGCCTTCACGCGCTCGGCAAATGAAATCAACGCCGTCGTCGTCATAAGCGGCAAATACAGTTTCTGGGGCGGAGACAGCAATTCGCCGGAGGCGGATTATCTGACTGAACACTTTTTCGACGTTGCCTGGGCGGAGAGCAGCATCGCGATTTTCGCCCAAGACAATCCCGGCTGGGGCGCCGCCTTGCTGCGGCAAAAGAAAAATAACCCCGTCGCGGCGCAAAGGTTTCACATTGCCCAAAAAGATTACGATTTTGATATTGCGCGGCTTCAGGCTTACCGGGCTTCCTTGTCTCGGGATTTTACCCTGCGTCCTTTTGATCTGGCCGTTTACCGGGCGGCGATGGCGGAGGAATGGTCAAGCGAATTCTGCGAAGTTTTTGCGTCGGGAAGAGACTATTTAAACCGCGGGTTCGGTTTTGCCGCGATTTATCAGGGCCGATTGGTTTCCGGTTCCTCTACCATGACGGTTTATGACAAGGGAGCGGAAATCAAAGTGGCGACGCGCGAAGATTTCCGAAGAAAAGGGCTTGCCCTGCCCTGCGCGGCGGCGACGGTGCTGGAGTGCCTGAACCGCAAAATGCGGCCGCATTGGGACGCGGCCAACGCGATATCGAAGAAGATGGCCCTTAAATTGGGCTATGAATGTATAGGAGAATACACCGCCATCCACCTGCACAGATAAAATCCCCGCTTGTAGGGCCGCCGCTCGCGGCGGTTCCTCTACATAAGCCGAAAGTCCCGGTTTCCGCGGGGAAGACCGCGACACCGCTAATTTTAATCTGGTTTTAATGATTATTATATTGACATACCTTGGTAAAGGGGGTAGAATATTCAGGGAAAACCGACTGACCGGTCGGTCGGAAACGAAATGAGTTGACGCGGCGGTAGCGCCACGCGGAGGAAAAGATGAGTAAAAAAGCAAAAGTAATCCTCGGAGTTATTGCGGTGTTAGCCATTGCTATCGTCGCCTGGCGGCTCTTTGTTCAGTTCAGCAATCCGCCGGTGGCGGCGGAGACCGGTTACACAGCCGTCAACGCGGCGACGGCCTCTCTCGCCGGCATGGAAGTCTCCGTCCAACTCAGCGGCAAGGCGCAGGCGGACAATTCCGTGACTGTGATTCCGACCACGCCGGGCATAGTGCGTAACGTCGCCGTCAAAATCGGCGATCGCGTCGCGGCGGATCAGGTCTTGATTTCGCTGGACAAATCTCTGGTACAGGCGTCCTACGATCAGGCTCAGGCCGGCTATATGGCGGCGGAAGCCAATTTCACCGCCACTATGGAAAAAATTGAGAACGCCAAACTGCAATTGGAGCGTTCGCGCGAATTATTCGCGGCCGGCGCCCTGTCGCGCTCCGACCTGGAACAAATAGAAATCGCCGCCTCCGACTCGTCGGTTCTGGCGCTTGAGGCCCAGTTGGCCCAGGCCCGCGCCGGCCTGAGCGCGGCGGAAAAAACCATGAACGATATGGATCTGCGCTCGCCGATCGCCGGCGTGGTCACTGCCCTGAGCGTAAGCGAGGGCAATATGGCCAGCGGCCCGGCCGCGGTCGTAACGGCGCTGGATCGGATATACGTCCAGGCGGCGATCAGCGAAAAATTCGTCAATGTGGTGCATAACGGCCAGAAGGTGGCGGTGGAGGTGCCGGCGGCGGCCAGCGAGACGTTTGAGGGCCTGGTGGAGGACTTGAGCCTGGCGGCGGACGCCATGACCGGCCAGTTTTCCCTGAAAGTATATCTGGACAACCGGGAGCAGCTGATTAAGCCCGGCATGTTCGCTAAGATGGAAATCACAACTCTGACGAAAGAAAATATCGTCGTCATCCCCCTGGACGCTGTTGTTTTCCGGGGCGGGCGCGACGTGGTCTATACCGTCGCGGACGGCGCCGCGGTGGAAACCCCGGTGACGACGGGCCTGGAGGACGGCGACCGAGTTGAGATCGTCAGCGGTTTGAGCGTGGGCGACATATTCGTCACCCGCGGCGTGGGTTTCATTAACGACGGCACGGAGGTGAAAATCATCGAGCTGGACGGCGCGCCCTTTGCTCCGGCCGCGGACAGCGCGGCGCTCGCTCCGGCCGCGGACGGCGCGGCAGACTCCGACGCGGATGGCGCGGCGGACTCCGATCCGGAAGGAGGACGCGCGTGAAATTTTCTGAAATAGCGGTGCGGCGGCCCGTGTCCGTAATCATGATATTTTTGATCGTGGTTTTACTGGGCTTCGTCTCCTTGACCGGGATTCCGCTTGACCTCATCCCGAACCTCGAAATTCCCATCGCCATCATCATGACTACTTACAACGGCGTCGGCCCCCAGGAAATAGAAACGCTTATCACCCGGCCCATAGAGGACGCGATCGGCACGGTGCCGCGCATTGAGACGATGCAGTCCATGTCTATGGAAGGCGTGTCCATCGTCGTCATGCAGTTTGAGTTTGAAACCGACCTGGACAAAGCCGTCGCCGACGCGCGCAACAGCGTGGAAACCCTCTCCGCCCTTTTGCCGGAAGACGCGTCCAGCCCCATGGTCATCAAAATTGATCTCAACGCCATGCCGATGATGATGCTCTCTCTCTCCACGGAAAACATGACCCAAACCGAGATTCAGGCCCTGGTGGAAGACTCCGTGCAGCCGCAGTTGGAAAGCGTGACCGGAGTGGCTTCCGTCGAGATTTTCGGCAGTGTGAGCAATATGGTCGAAATCCGGCTCGACTCGGAAAAATTGCGGGGTTACGGAGTTTCTCCCGATTATGTTTCAGGCATTATCCGGGCGGAAAATATGGATATCCCGGCCGGCAACGTGCTGCGCGGCAATCAGGAACTGACGGTGACGACCAACGGTCAGTTCAAAACCGTGGAACAGATCGCCGACATGGTCATTCCGCTGCCGACCGGCGCCCGGCCGCGCCTGCGGGATCTGGCTCAGGTCGAGATGATAATGGAGGATCCGGTCGCGATTTCCAAGGTGGACGGCAATTTGAGCATCGATATGGTGATCACCAAACAAACGGGTTCCAACACCGTCGCCGTTTCCAACGCCATCCAGAAAGAACTGACGGAAATAAGGAGAAATCTGCCAAAAGGCGAAATCAGAGTTCTCTACGACAGCGCCGACTACATTAAACAATCGCTGAATCAGGTGGCCGCCAGCGCCCTGCAAGGCGCCCTGCTCGCCGTCGTCGTCCTCTATATCTTCCTGCGCAATATCCGCACGACTTTGATCGTCGGCATCAGTATCCCCATCTCCATCATCGCCACTTTCTGCCTGCTTTATTTCACGGACATCACCTTGAACATCATGACTGTAGGCGGACTTGGCCTTGGGATCGGGATGCTGGTGGACAATTCCATCGTTGTGCTGGAAAATATTTACAGATACCGTCAGGACGGCCATTCCCGTATTGACGCTTCCGTCAAAGGTTCGGGGGAAGTGAGCATGGCTCTGATCGCTTCCACGCTGACCACTGTCGCCGTCTTTGTGCCGATCTTCTTCGCGGAAGGAATCGCCGCCATGCTCTTTGAGCAATTGGCCATAACAGTCAGCTTTTCCTTGCTGGCTTCCCTTGTAGTCGCCATCACGCTGGTGCCCATGCTTTGTTCCAAATTGCTGAAAGTGTCCGTCCGCCGGCATGAGGTGGACGAGTTCGGCCTGATGATTCAAAAGCAGATGGGGCTGACGGAAGATATCGAGACCAAGCGCCGTTTTCGCCCGCTGATCCGGGTTTATGACGCTTTTGACCGCGCTTTCGCCGCCCTGAACCGCGGTTACGGCGATATGCTGGCTTGGGCGATCCGGCGGCGCAAAACCGTGATTGTCACTTCTACCGTCGCTTTTGTCCTCTGTTTCGCTTCCGTGTTCGCCGTCGGCCAGGAGTTTTTCCCGGAGACGGACGAGGGTTACATTTTGGTGCAGGCGAATTTGCCCCAGGGGGCCAAAGTGCGGGACGCGGTCGTCATCATGGATGAGTTGGAGGCCAAGGTGCGCGTTATTCCGGAAATCAGCCGCGTCTACATTGAAGCCGGCGCTACGGACGCGTTATCGGGCGGCGAGAACCAGGGGACGCTCTATATCGAGCTGGCGCCGCTTTTGGAACGCGAGCGGCCGGCCAAGGAGATCATGGAGCAAATCCGCGCTCTGGTGCGGGACACGGCCGGAGCGGAGATAAGCGTCAGTTCCATGACCTCGTTCAGCATGGGTTCAGGCTCGCCGCTCAACGTGGCGCTTTTCGGCAATGATATCGACACGTTGAAGGACATCGCCGACGATTTTGTCGAGATTATCAAAACGGTGGAAGGCACGCGCGAAGTCACTTCCGGCTTTGCGGACGGGACGCCGCGGGTGAGCGTGACCGTCAACCGCGACCGCGCCTCCCAGTTCGGCCTGACGGCGGCCCAGATCGGCCAGTCCGTCCGCAATGTGATCTCCGGCTCTACTGCCACCCAATTTCGCATAAGCGGCACGGAAATCCCGGTCGTGATCCGGGGGGACAGTTATTATAAGGACAACATGGCCGCTTTGGGCCAGATGCCGGTGGATTCCTCCGGCCAAATCAGCCTGGATCAGGTGGCTGACGTCGCGGTCACTCAAGGCCCGATCAGCATCACCCGCGTGGATCGGGAGACGACTCTCAGCGTCTCGGCCGGCATCAGCGGCCGCGATCTGGGTTCCGTCTCCGCCGATGTGCAGACGGCGCTTAACGCCTATATTATGCCGGACGGCTACCGCTTTGAGATGGGCGGCATGACGGAAACCATGACCGACGCTTTCAGCGATCTCCTGCTCATGCTCGTTCTCGCCGTTCTGCTTGTCTATATGATCATGGCCTCTCAGTTTGAATCGCTGCTTTATCCCTTCATCATCATGTTTTCCATGCCGCTGGGCCTGGCGGGCGGCGTGTTCGGTCTTTTCATCGCCGGTATTCCGCTGAGCGTGCCGGGACTGATCGGCACTATCATGCTGGCCGGTATTGTAGTCAACAACGCCATAGTTTTTGTGGACTACGTCAACACGCGCCGCCGCGCTTTAAAAGAGGACAGCAGAACCGCCATCCTGCGCGCCGGGCCTATCCGTCTCCGCCCGATTTTGATGACGACGCTTACCACCGTATTCGGTATGCTGCCTATGGCCCTGGGCATAGGCTCAGGCGCGGAAATGGCGCAGCCGCTGGCGCTGGTGATAGTGTTCGGCCTTTCGCTTTCCACCTTGGTTACTCTTATCGTCGTGCCGGTGCTTTATCTCACTTTGGATAATATCGGCGCCAAGTTCAGAAAGAAAGAGGTATGAATAAAGCTGACAAGAAACTAATGATATTTGACGCGGCCCGTGAGTTGTTCTATAACCGGGGCTTCGCCGAAACGACTATGCAGGAAATAGCCGATAAAGCCGGTATGGGCAAAGGTACGCTTTACGGCTATTTCACCGGCAAGGAGGAATTGTTCCGGGAGTTGCTCCGCTATGACGAGATGCAGCATTACTCGCGCCTGACGGAAATTCTGTGTCAGGATTGTGATTTGCGCGCGAAAATGTATCGCCTGGCGGAGTTCAATGTGGAGGTGCTGGAAAGAGAGTACCGGCTGCTGGAAGATATGATGCAGTATGATATTTTTCCTGAATCATGGAAAACAATGGCTGTAGATTATAAGATGGACATGATGGAAAACACCGTGCGCCAGGCGATGGCGAGCGGAGAAATCAATAGCAATCTGTCGGTGGAAACCGCGACGTCGGTTCTGTTCGGCAGTTTTTCCCTGTACTGTTTCTCCAAGGTGATCCTGGAGCGGAAACATCCGGGCCGCCCGGAGTTTGAAATTCTTTATGATATGATTTTCCGCGGTCTGGCCCCCTGAAAACTTGACCTTGCCGGAGCAAAACCGGAAACAAGCGGTTATTCCGCCCGGATGGCGTCCAGAGCGCTCAGTCTCATCGCCCGCCGGGCCGGTAAATAGCCGGAAACAAGTCCGACGAGGGAACTCACGCCCAGTGCGGCCAGCACGATCCAGGGCGGTATAATGGATATTTTTTCCAATCCGCCCATATCCCCGCTGGACGCCGCCAAAACATTGATCACATGAGAAAGCAGATAACTCAAGCCGATGCCGAGCGCGCCGCCGAGCAAGCCGATGATGGCTGATTCCAGCAAAAAGAGGGTGCGAATATCATATATGGCCGCGCCCAGAACTTTCATCACGCCTATTTCCCGCGTGCGTTCATAAATGGACATGATCATCGTGTTCGTGATGCCAATGGCCGCGACCAGGAGCGACACGCCGCCGATGCCGCCCAGCACCAGCTGAATGATGTTGTAGGTTTCTTCCACTGAGTTCAGATATTCAGCGTCGCTGTAGGGCTGGTAGCCCATATTTTTGATGACGTCCTGCACGGCCAGCACATTTTCCACTTCGTCCACCTTGACCCGGATCAAGTCGTATTTTTCCACGGCGTTGCGGCCGTTACCGCGCTGATTGCCTGTCTGGCCGCCCGGCTGTGGCTGGCCGCTGGCCTGATTTTTTTCGTTGTCCTTGATGATCTTGGTCAGGGCGTTGATATCCATATAAGCGCTCCAGGTGTAGTTCCAGTTGTTGGAGTCGAGAACGCCGACGACTTTCGTTTTGTAAAATTTGGGCCTGCCCCCGCCGGAGGACGCTTCTCCGCTGTTGTACTGGCGGCGGTTGCCGTAAGAACTGTCAAAGGTCATGGATATTTTTCCCGCGCCAAGCACATCCACGGGCGGCGGCTGGGAATCGTCGTAATTAGCCCAGTCCTGCCGCCGGGGATCGAAAAAACTATAGAGGGCGTAATGGCCGAAAACTATGCCGTCCTCTCCCGGTTCCAGCAGACGGCCCTCGCTCAGCTCGAAACCAAGATTTTCCATTTGAGAGGAGTCTATGCCGACGACGGTCATGTCGCCCACCATTTTATCGCAGACGAAACGCAAATAAGCGTTTATTTCCGGCGAGACGGCGACGACATGTTCCAAAGCGGCAAAATCTTTCAGGGCTTCCGCGTTCAAAACCGGTTTCTTGTTCCGGGAGGACGAGGAGGACGAAGCGGTAACTGTCATGCCGCCGCGGCCATATGATTCGCTGTATTCATAGCTTTCGTTCACCTGGATCATGGTCAGGGAGCCGGTTCCCCCCAGCTGGGTGCGCAAAGCGGCCTTCATGCCGAACCCGAGGGAGAGCATGGTGACGATGGAGGCGGCGCCGATGATTACGCCCAGCACCGTCAGAAAAGTGCGCAGCTTGCGGCGCAGGAGGTTGCTAAACCCCATAACGGCTATATCAATCAGTCTCATCGCTGTCTCCCTTTCCTTTGCGGCGGCGGAGCAGTTTCCGCACAGGCCCTCTTTTGCGCAGGAGGAAGAAAAGAATCGCAGCGGCGGCGGCCCCGCCCCATACGACCGGCTTTTTCCACCATGGGGCGGAGGGCGGCGGTACGAAAGGCATATCGTCGCCCGGCGTGAACTCCGGCATTTCCATTACATTGAGCGAGAAAGGATGGCGTTCTTCCACATGCTGTCCCGACGGATCATCGTAGGAAACGACGATGCTGCCTTCCAGTTCGCCGGCGGCGGCCGGGATCAGATTGCCTTCGTAGTAATCGCTGGCGCCGGTGTTAAAATTGCCGACATAGTAGACGGCGTTGTCCGTCTGAAAATCACCTTCCAGGTTCAGCATCAAGTTGCTGATATTGGCCCGCCCCGTATTGTAAAAATTGGTCGAAACGCTTACCATATCGCCGGCGTAGGCTTCCGGCGGCAGCATTAGCTCGCTCACCTCTATTTTGACGACCTGGCTGACCGGAATACCGATCAGCTCTTCCGAAGAATATTCTTTCCCCGTTTCGTCCTCGTATTCAATATTGGCCGTCAGCGTGTAAGTCCGGGGGCTGGCGTCCGGAATCGTATAGAATTGCAGCGTTTTGGCCGACGAGGCCTTGGGCGCGATATAGTCGATAAAAAAAGTGTTGCTGGAACTGACGGGTGAAAAAACATTGCCCTTGGCGGCGGCGCTGTTCGTGCTGTCGCTGTCGCCCTGAGGCACCGTGAGAAATATTTTTATATTGCGCACGGAATTCGTGGCGCTCGTATTCAGGAAAGTCATGTTCAAAGTGAAGTTCTCTCCGGCGCGGGCAATGACGGGATCGCAGCTGTAGCGGTCGAGAATGATTTTCGGCACGGTGGCGCCGCCCTGGTTCGTATCGACCGGAACGAATATCTGCTGGGTTTCCTCGAACTCCTTGCCGTCCGCGTCCGAGTAGGACAGAGATATCTTGAGCGGATAGCTGCCGCGCTGCAATCCCTGAGCCGGGCGCAGGACAAAACTGACGGGCGCGGAGGCGCCGCCGGCCAGATTGCCCAGTTTGCGCACGTTCGTATCAGCCGAGAGCGTCAATTTATCGGCGGCGAGATCGTTAAGGGCCAAGGTCAGGTTTTTCGCCTCGAAAACGCCCGTGTTTTTCACTTCCAGGGCGGCGTTGATATTTCCCTCCGCCGGGGTGAAACTCATATTGGTCAGGATGAGGTTGCTGACCGCCCCGCCGCCGGCGACGTTGATATAAACCCGGTCTGTGACCGCCGAGTCGCGGCCGTAGATATTACCCTCCGGATCCATGTAAATAAAGGCGAAAGTCATGGTGTAGACCTGGGTTTTGGCCGCCGGGTCGATCATAAAGCTGAACGAGACGTTGCGGGAACGGTCATACTCGATATCGCCCAGATCCTGGATCATATTGACCCCATCCGGGGAAAATACGCTGTCTTCCTCAAAAACCGGCATGATCTGCACATTCTTCGCGTTTTCCCAGCCCAGATTCTCCACAGTCAGCGACAAGTAAACGCGCTCCCCCGCGTTGCCGCTGGGGGTGGCCCGCGGTTTGAGCCGGAGATAGGGGAGATTGCCCCCGCCGGGCGTGGGCTCCGGGTCGTCGGCGTTAGTAACAGGCGCGACGTTTACCCGCACGATGCCGGAATCCGTGCTGTCGCCGCCGCCAAGCGTCAGTTCCGGCCCGTTCCGGATTTGAGCTTTGACGGGGATATTATTGCTGCGCACGCCGCCGTCGTAGATGAGCGGAATGGTCACTTCGCAGTCAATATTATTTGACCCGGCGCCTTCTATTTCCGTCCATATCAGCCGGGGCAGATTGATGCCCCGGCTGTCGTCGGGCAGATAAAAACAGCAGCTCCCATCATCAATATAAAAGCGAATATCGTCGCTTGAATCTATGCCGCTTGTACTGTTTTTTTTGAGCGTCAAGTGCAGGTTGATGCGGTCACCGGCTCTGATCCTGGTATGATCCTGCGCGTTGCTGTTTACAATGATAATATCTTTTTCCTCCGGTTCGCCCGTCGCCGCGGCGAAAACGGCCGGACAGAAAAACATCTGGGCGAACAGAGCCAGGGCGGCGCAAACGCATATAAATCGTTTTCTTCTCATGATCGGTTCAATACTCTCCTTCTCCGGCGGCGAAGTTTTCCCGCCGGGATCGTATATCCTGTGGACAGACAGCTTTGTTCCCCATTATACTACATCCGGGCCTGATATGTCACTTAATTATTGGCGGGGGTAGTAAATTTTCCAAGAGTAAGAGGGCGCTGACAAAATTGGCGTTCCTCTTGCTTTTTCAGAGATTTAACGATACAATAATCACAAAGCCGTTCGGCGCCGCCGCGCCGGCGACACTTCTGCTATGGGGGGAGCTATGGGAAAAAAACGGGCGATACTGAGCGTTTCAGACAAGACCGGCCTGGCGGATTTCGCCGCGGGTCTTCTGGCGGCGGGCTACGAAATCATCTCCACCGGAGGAACGTTTGAGGCGTTGCGGGCGGCGGGGACACCGGCCGTCCGCGTCAGCGACGTGACCGGATTTCCGGAAATTCTGGACGGGCGGGTCAAAACTTTGCATCCCCGGATCCACGGCGGCGTTCTGGCCAGAGACACGGCGGCGCATCGCGCCCAGTGCGAACGGGAAGGCATCGCTTATATCGACCTCGTGGCCGTGAATCTGTATCCTTTTCAGGCGGTGGCGGCCAAAGCGGGGGCGACGGCGGAGGAAATCATTGAAAATATAGATATAGGCGGCCCGGCCCTGGCGCGCGCCGCCGCCAAAAATCACGAGCGGGTGACGGTGATCGTCGATCCGGCCGATTATCCGGAAGTGCTGGCCGCTTTGCGCAGCCGGGGCGACACGACGGCGGAGACGCGCCGGCGGCTGGCGCGGCGGGCGTTTGCCCATACCGCCGCTTATGATCAAGCGATCGCGGCTTATCTGGCGGGGACGGCGGACGGCTCATGAAAATACTTATCGTCGGCGCCGGCGGGCGCGAACACGCGTTAGCCTGGAAAATCGCGACCAGCCCCCTTTGCCGCCGCTTATACGTCGCGCCCGGCAACGGCGGCACGGCGGAGTGGAACATACCCGTCGCCGCAAATGACATCGCCGGGCTGACGGAATTCGCCCGCCGGGAAAAAGTGGATCTGACGGTGGTGGGGCCGGAAGAACCCCTGACTTTGGGACTGGCCGACGCCCTGCGGGCGGAAAACCTGACCGTGTTCGGGCCGGGGCGGGAAGCGGCGCGGCTGGAAGGCAGCAAAGCCTTCGCCAAGGAAGTCATGGCGAAAGCCGGGGCGCCGACGGCGGCCAGCCGCGTATTCACGGAGCAGGCCGCGGCCTGCGCTTATATTGAAAAAACCGGGACGCCCGTCGTCGTCAAAGCGGACGGCCTGGCCGCCGGCAAAGGGGTGATCGTAACCCGGACGGCGGCGGAAGCCAAGCAGGCCGTACACGATGTCATGGGCGGCGCTTTCGGGCGCGCCGGCGAGCGGATCGTGGTGGAGGAACGCCTGACGGGACCGGAAGTCAGCCTTCTCTGTTTCTGCGACGGGGAAACAGCGCGCCCGATGACGGCGGTTCAGGATCACAAACGGATTTTTGACGGCGACGCAGGCCCGAACACCGGCGGGATGGGCGTCTGCGCGCCGCCGTCTTTTTGGACGCCGGCGCTGGAAGCGGAGGCGATGGAACGGGTAGTGACGCCGACTTTGCGGGAAATGCGGCGGCGGGGCGCTCCTTTTACCGGCGTTCTTTTTGTCGGGCTTATGCTGACGGACGCCGGCCTGCGCGTTTTGGAATACAATGTCCGCTTCGGCGACCCGGAAACCCAGGCGTTGATGATGCTCCTGCAATCGGATCTTGTGCCTCTGCTCCTGGCCTGCGCCCGCGGCGGCGGCCTGGAGACGGCGCGGGTCGAATGGCGGCCGGAAGCGGCTGTCTGCGTCGTCATGGCGGCGCCGGGCTATCCGGGCCCTTACGCCAAGGACATCCCTCTCGCTTTGCCCCAGGCGACGCCGGAATACGCGGCTATTTTTCACGCGGGCACGGCCTTGCGGGACGGAGCTTACCTGAGCGCGGGAGGGCGCGTTCTGGGCGTTACGGCCAGAGGGGCCGATCTGACGGCGGCGCGGGCGCGGGCTTATGCCCTGACGGAGAAGATTGGATTTCCCGGCGCCCGTTTTCGCCGGGACATCGCCGGAGTGGAGCGGAGCGGGAGCGGGGATGAAAAAAATACTGGTCGTTGACGATAATATCGCCAATTTAAAACAGATCGCCGCCCTCTTGTCCCCGGAATACGACGTCATGCTGGCTAATTCCGGGGCGACGGCCCTGAACGTCAGCGTGGCGGAGCAGCCGGATCTCATTTTACTCGACGTGCAGATGCCGGATATGGACGGAATGGAGACGCTGGCCTGTCTGAAACAAGACGAACGCCTGAACCATATCCCCGTTATTTTTCTCACGGGTCTCAACGACGCCGAAACTGAGGCTCATGCCCTGGCTCTCGGCGCCATGGATTTTGTCTCCAAGCCGATTGACCGCGACATCCTCCTGCACCGCATCCGGCTGCATTTGCAGTATTTCGGCTATCAGCACTCCTTGGAGCAGATGGTCAAAGACCTGGAGTACAATATCGTCGTCTCCTTTGCCGAGCTGATCGAGCGCAAAGACGGCAATATAGGCGGCCATATCATGCGCACGGGTCAGTACGTCGGCCTTTTGGGCCGCCGCCTGCTGGCAGCCCAAACCTACGGCGCCCTGCTGACGGAACGGGACGTGGATATGATGGTGCGGGCGGCGCCTTTTCATGATATAGGCAAAATAGGCGTCAGCGACGTGCTGCTCCTGAAACAGGGGGAACTGAAAGACGATGAATTGCGGGCGGTAATGCGGCACACGACTATCGGGGCGCGGGTGATCGAGACGATTTACCACCGGACGCCGACGATGAGTTTTTTGCCGATGGCGCGGCAGATGGCCGAGTCCCACCACGAAAAATGGGACGGGAGCGGCTATCCGGCCGGTTTGCGGGGAGAGGAAATCCCGCTTTGCTGCCGGATACTGGCGGTGGCCAGCGCCTACGCTTCCTTGATGAAGCAGCGCGGGCGGCGCGAGGATGTATGCGCCTTGATCGCGGCGGGCAGCGGCGTTGATTTTGATCCCAGAGTGGTGGAGGCGTTCCAGGCTGTCGCCGCTCAGTTTGAAAAAATCGACAGACAGTTTGAGACTTCCGCCAGAAGTGAGGAAAAAGCCTGGACATCATGAGGAAAATTCTGGTAGTTGACGACAATCAAACCAATTTGCGAGTGATCAACACGCAATTAGCGGATGATTACTATGTGGCGCTGGCGGCTTCCGGCGAGCAGGCGCTGCGGATTTGCGCTACGGAAAAACCGGATTTGATTTTGTTGGATGTTTTCATGCCCGGCATGGACGGCTTCGAGACTTTGCGGCAGATCAAGACCAACGCTCAGCTTATCGGCATCCCGGTTATTTTCCTGACCGGCAGCAACGAAATCGGGGTGGAGGTGAAGGGCCTGTCGCTGGGAGCCAGGGATTTTCTCACTAAACCCGTGGAAAAAAGCGTGCTTATTCACCGCATCAATTTGCATTTGCGCTTCGCCTCCTATCAGACGAACCTGGAAAAAATGGTGCAGGAACTGTCGGACACCATCGCCGTTTCCTTCGCGGAAATGATCGAGTACCGGGACGAAAGCACCGGCGGGCATGTGACGCGCACGGGCCGGCTTGTCGGGATGCTCGGCGCTAAACTGATTGAGATGGGGGCTTTTTCCGAGGAACTCACCCCGGAGGCGCTGGAGATGATGAAGCGCGCCGCGCCTTTGCACGATATCGGCAAAATAGCAATCAGCGACCGCATCCTTTTAAAACCCGACCGGCTGGACGACGGGGAATTTGCGGTCATGAAGCGGCACGCGCTCTTAGGGGCGGAAATACTGCAAAATATGTATCAACGGATGCCGACCCAGCGCTGTCTGCATTACGCCAGCCTGATCGCCGCTTCTCACCATGAGCGTTACGACGGCAAAGGCTACCCCGCCGGGCTGGCGGGAGGGGATATTCCGCTCTGCGGCCGGATTATGGCCGTGGCCGACGTTTATGACGCCCTGACCGACGACCGGGTTTACCGAAAAGGGATGAGCCGGCTCGAAGCCCGCAATATCATCCTGGAAGGAAGGGGCCTGAATTTTGACCCGCTGGTTGTGGACGCCTTCGCCGCCCTTAGCCGGGAGCTGACCGGCGAGGACTGATTTTAACGGGCGCTCCTGAGTATTATAAATACCGTCTTACTTTTTGGCAGTACGCTTCATAATCCGCTCCGTAATGCGAGCGGAGGAAGTTTTCCTCCCGGAGTATCTGCCTGTGGATCGTCAGGGCAAAACAAGCCGCCCCGGCCGCGATAATGATATTGCGGTGGATCAGAAACTGGCCGGCAAAGAACATATTGAAGCATACATAAATCGGATTGCGGGAGAACGCGAACATTCCCGCGGTGACAAGTTTGTCCGGCTTTTGCTCGTCAATGCCGACGCGGAACGAATCGCCGAAACTTAGGAGCGAGGCCGCCATGCCGATAAGAGCGATCAGGCAGAGGGCCAGACCGGCCGCGCCGGGAGCCTGCGTTGCCCAAAACGGCGTTTTCAGCGGCTGCCATAGGGGCAGGCCGAACGCGTTGGCGCAGACGGCGTAGATTATCATGAGAACGAACGGCACGAGCAGAAAATCCGATTTGTCCGTCGCGCCGAAAACGATGGCTTTTATTCCTTTCCGGCGCAAACTTGCCGCCCGTCCCGCTACCAGCAGGATGAAGACGGCGAATAAAACGACGCTGGCGTAGTATTGATTCATTGCGGCGCGCTCCAATCTTTAAGCGGTTTTCTCACCTTAGCTCTCAGTAAACGAAATACCACCAGACGCCAAACGTGGCCGCGGCCAGCACAAGCATCAGGCCCACCAGCCTGGCTCCCCGCCAGATTGAGGCCCTGGGCGCCGGTTCTTCCGTCAGCAGCCGTTTCATCTCGTTGGAGTCAAAATCAAGGAATCTGGCGTTGTCCCCGTCCAGCCAGTCCGGGCGGCTGGTATCCTGCTGCCATAGCGCGTCCCGTTCTGAATCGGTATAATCCCAGGGCATTTTTTTCGGCGGCGCTACCGCTTCCGCCTCGGCGGCCGCTTCCGCCTTCGGCGCCCCGCTTATCCCTGTTTCCGCCTCCGCCGCCGCTTCCGCCTTCGGCGTCCCGCTTGTCCCTTTTTCCATCTCGGCGGCCGCTTCCGCCTTCGGCGTCCCGCTTGCCCCTGTTCCCGTCTCCGTAGGGGACGCCGCCTTCGGCGTCCCGCTTGTCTCCGTTCCCGCCGTAACCGCCGTAACCGCCGCCGCCGCAGCCAAAGCTTCGGACTTGGCTTGCTCTACCGCCGCCAACCGCCTCCGTTCAGCCGCGAATTCGTCCCAGCTCACAGTACCCAGCAGAAGTCTCTTTACTTCATCCTCGGTCAGCCAAATCTCCTGTTCCTCGCACTCCGGGTCAAACTTCCGCTCCTCCGTCATACCCAAAACCCCTCCGCCAGACGCTTCGCCGTCGGGATCGCCCCAACCGCTCTATTGCTTCATCCTTTTTTGCATAGTATCAGCATTAGACGCGAAGGCCAGCGCCTCGCGCTCGCTGACGATCCCGGCCTTAAACAGCTTCAGGATACTGGCGTCCATCGCCAGCATCCCTTCCCCCGCCGAGGAATAAATCACCGTGTCCAGCTGATGCACTTTTGCCTCGCGGATCATATTGCGCACGGCGCTGTTGACCAGCATGACCTCAAAAGCGACGGCCATCTTATCGTCAACCGTCGGAATCAACTGCTGGGAAATAACCGCCCGCAGCACCATGGAAAGCTGGATTCTTATTTGCTGCTGCTGGTTCGGCGGAAAAGCGTCAATCACCCGGTCGATAGTATTGGCCGCCCCGATGGTGTGCAAGGTGGAAATGATCAGATGTCCGGTCTCCGCCGCCGTCATCGCCACGGTGATCGTCTCGTGATCCCGCATTTCTCCGAGCAGGATGACGTCCGGGGCTTGCCGCAGGGCCGCCCGCAACGCCTGGACATAACTGTTGGTATCGGTGAAAACCTCCCGCTGGCTCACTATGCTCTGCTTATGGCTGTGCAGATATTCCAGCGGATCCTCCAGCGTAATAACGTGTTTATGGCAATTCTTGTTGATTTCGTCGATCATACAGGCCAAAGTGGTGGACTTACCGCTGCCGGCCGGCCCGGTGACGAGGATCAGCCCTTTCGGCCGGTGAGCCAATTGCAGCACGACCGGGGGAATTCCGAGTTCTTCCGGATCAGGCAGATCAAAAGTCACAATGCGGATGACCGCCGCCAGCGAACCTCTCTGCTTATAAGTGCTGACGCGAAAACGGGACACTCCGGCCAGGGCGAAAGAAAAATCATCGTCGCCTTCCGTCAAAAACGGCTCGATTTCGCGCCCGCCCGCCATAGCGTAAATATCACGCAGGAGAGTTTCCGTATCGCCGGGAGACAGCCGTCCCCCTTCCCGCGTTTCGATTGCGCCGCTTATTTTGTAAGCGATCGGCATACCGGATATGAGAAAAATATCGGAAGCGCTCGCTTCCACCGCGTCTTGCAGCAATTGACGCGCGTTCATTCAGTTCGCCCCCTCGGCAGGCGGCGCCTCCCCGTTTGCTCCTTCCTTGGGGCCGCCGCCCGCCGCCTTGGCGTCCTGAGCGGGATCGCCGCCGCAAACCGTGTCCTCGGCGACATCCATCCCGAAATTAAAGGCGGCGGACAGCACCCCGTCCACATTGGACAGCAGCTCGCTAAACGCCTTGTGCGCGTCGATATACTCCAGCATCAGCGGATGATTTTCCACTTTCGCCTCGATGAATTCCACCGCTCTGGCGTCCGCTTCCGGCAATTCGTCTCCTGCCGCCAAAACCTCGTTGACCCGGTGATAAACCCTGTGCCATCTCTGAGCCAGATTGCGCGCCACGCCATCGTTTTTCACCGCGCTCTCCGCCTCCCGGAACCTGATCCCTTCCTTGCTGTCCGCGATAGCGGCCGCCAGATCGCTTGCCTTGTTATAAATTACAGCGTCCATGTTCACCCTCCTATTTTCTGTTAATCTCGCCGAACATCGTCCAGGAATTGACTTTTGTTATCAGCACCGGCGTCAGGAGACCCACGTCCTCCGGCGCGCCCGGAAAAACCGTGATTTCCCGCCCGGCTGTCTGCCCGTTCAGCAAAGCGGGGTTATGCTTGCTCGGCCCGGTCGTCAGCACTTCCTGCGTCGTCCCCACCAGCGCCTGCCGCCAGGACAGGCTCATTTCCGCCTGTAAAGCCATCAGGCGCCGCAGCCGTTCCCGCCGCGTCTCCAGCGGCGTCTGTCCGGGCAGCGCCGCCGCCGCCGTGCCGGAGCGGCGCGAATACATAAAAGTGAAAGCCTGGGAAAAACGGACTTCCCGCGTAAGGCGCAAAGTTTCGCCGAAATCCTCCTCTGTTTCTCCCGGAAAACCGACGATGAGATCAGTGGAAATCCGCGCTTCCGGCAGCGCCCGCCGGATCGCCCGCACCCGCTCCAGGTAATAGGCCGCCGTATAGCCCCGGTTCATGGCCCGCAGCACCCGATCGGAACCGGCCTGCAGCGGCAGATGAAAATGCGGGCAAACGGCCGGTTCCGCCGCCGCCGTCTCAATGAGAGCGTCCGTCAAATCCTTGGGATGGGAAGTGGTGAACCGCACCCGCCACAAGCCGGGCGTCCGCGCCACCTCTCTGAGCAGCCAGGCGAAATCTTCCCGCCAGTTTTCCGCCCGGCCGTAGGAATTGACGTTCTGCCCCAGCAGCACCACTTCCCTGACGCCGGATTCCGCCAGACGCCTCACTTCGTCCAGCACAGCCGCCGGCGGCCTGCTGCGCTCAGGGCCGCGCGTCGCCGGCACCACGCAATAAGCGCAATGATTATCGCATCCATATATGATATTCACATTGGCGCTTATTTTCCCGCGCTCCGCCAGAGGCGCCGTCTCCAGGGGCGGGCCGGGCGGGGGAGCCGCGGCGACTACCGCCCCCGGCTTTCCTTCGCGCAGCAGATCGGCGAACCGCTCCTGCTCAAAAGCGCCGATCCAGATATCCACATGCGGCGCCCGGCGGCGCAGCCGCTCCAGCGCCCCTGTTTGCTGCACCAGGCAGCCCGTCACCGCCAGCAGCCGCCCCGGTTTTTCCTTTTTCCAGCGATTGAGATGACCTATATTGCCTAAGATGCGGTTTTCGGCGCTCTCGCGCACACAGCAAGTGGTAACAATTACCAGGTCGGCTTCATCGCGCGCCCCGGTCTCCGTATAGCCGCAGTTTTCCGCCATAGCCCGGAAAGAGGCCCCGTCCCGTTCCGACATTTGACAGCCGTATATCTGAATATATACTTTTTTGCTCATGCTCCGTCCTGAAAAAATGCCGGCAGTTACTAAAATATACTGCCGGACTGTGAAAGCTTGATTATGGCGGCGGTTGGATTTACAGATAATTCAGCGGATTGACCGCCCCGCCGTTGATGATGATTTCGAAATGGAGATGAGATCCGGTCGAACGGCCGGTGGAACCCACCAGCCCGATATTCTGTCCCTTCGTTACCTTGTCGCCGGCCCGCACCAGCAGTTGCGAGGCGTGCGCGTAACGGGTCGAAACCCCGTCGCCGTGATCCACCAGGATGCAATATCCGTATGATCCCATCCAGCCGGCGGCGGAAACCGTTCCCGCGCCCGCGGCGTAAAAAGGCTGGCCTGTGTAGCCGTCTATATCAATACCCGTATGCCGGCGGCCGCCGCCGAAATAGGAAGTTATATTGCCGGAAAGCGGCCAGCCGATGCCCGAAACATTGCCGCTGCCCCGTGAAGCCACCACAGAGACGGCGATGACCGCCGGCCCTCTGGCCACGATCTGATCCACCGGTTCGGAGACCACTTTTTCTTCTATAACTTCTTTTTCAATTGTGCGTCCGTTCTTCTCCACGAAAGCGTAAGTCACGTTTTTCACGCCGGTGACTCCGGCCTGGCGGATAACGCTGCCGCCTGGGGTTACGCCGTTATCTTCCCGCGTCACCACCGTATAGGGGATCACTTCCTCCTGTACGCTCACGCCTTTGGCCACCACGGTCAGAAACGGGCGCTCCTCGTTCAGGTTCAGCGTCTGGCCCGGATGAATCATGGAATCTTCCGTCAGGCCCTCGTTCGCTTGTAAGATTTCCTCTACCGTCGTGTTGTTTTTCCGCGCTATGATCCACAGCGATTCTCCCGCCGTCACAGTGTGGTTGACGACTTCGCCCCCGCCCTGCAAAAGGCGGTTAAGAGCGTCTTCTTTTGACACGACTTCCTGAGGCGGCAGTTCCATCGCTAATTTGGCGTAACTGTCCTGTATTTCCGCCGACTCGACCGTTTTACTGTCTCCCGCCTGGGTATAGTGATCTGTGTAAGCTTGCAGCACTTCATCCAGGACTTCCAGGGAAGCGACTTTGAAGATCACCTGCTCGCCTATCGCCAGGGCGTAACCGTCAACATAAGGCGTTATCGCCGCCGTCAGGCCGGCCTGCGTAAGCGGAACCCGATCCTCTATGCGTATGCGCAGAGTCTCGTAAGTGATCTCATCTTTGCTCTGCACGGGAAAACCAAATTCCGCGCCGTATTGGCGCAATACATCCTCGACCATGGTCTCCGCTTCGGCTTGTTCGGCTACGACGCCGACCGCTTCGCCGTTGACGCTGACCCGCACGGTTTGCTCCGTCGTGCCGTGATAAACAGCCGCCCAGCATAATACCAGCATGGCGGCGGCGGCCACGATCAGGGGCAGGAGACTTCTCCGCGCCGCGAGCCTTCTTTTTGGCGTAAGCTTCTGCCGGACGATAAAAGCCTCATAGGCGGATATCGTCCTTGTCTTTTCATTATGGTTATGTTCTTCCAGAATGAAATATACCTCCCTCCGCGCTGCCATCTATACAGATTGTAGCACATTTAACCGCTGAATTCCAGTGGTTTTTTTAAAAAAAGTCTGAATATCAGCGCAGCCCTCTTTTTATCCGTTGGAAAAAAGCGACGATGCCTGATGTTTTCGGTATCGCCGCCGTCTGACCTGTGAGACGGCCGGCGATGTCCAGCACCTGGCGCGCGTATTCTCCGTTCGGTTCGCTCAAAATCAGGGGCTTCTGATTTTTCAGCGATTGAAGCACTTTTTTGTCCTCATAAATCCAGCCCAGCATCTCCGGCTTGGTGCGGAGAAACTGCCCCGTAGCCCGGTGAAAAATTTCCAGGCAACGCCTGGCCTCCTCCTCGGAATCGCAGCGGTTGAAAATCATGAGGGGGTTGAGGCTCGCGTCGCGGAAAGCAAGAGCTTTGGCCAGAGAATACGTATCCATCAAAGAGTGCGGTTCCGGCGTTGTGATCAGAACGAGCTGATCAGCCGCTTCCAGAAATTTGAGCACCAGTTCGGAAATGCCGGCGCCGGTGTCCACCACAAAAATATCGAAATCATCTTCCAGTTCGGCAAAACCGGAAACAATGCGGTTAAACCGCAGCTGATCCATCGCGGTCAGGGCGGAAACGCCGCTGGAACCGGGGATTATTTTCAGGCCGCCCGGCGCTTCCGTGATCACGTCCCGCAGGCCGCATTCCCCGTTCAGCACGTCGGTCAGATTGCGGGGCGCGTTAAGCTTCAGCAGCACTTCCACGTTAGCCATGCCTATATCGGCGTCCAGAGTGAGAACTCTTTTGCCCATGCGGCAAAGAGCCAGGCTGATGTTGATGCTGAGGGTGGTTTTGCCCACGCCGCCCTTGCCGCTGCCGACGGCTATGACCTGGTTCCGGCGCTCGCGTTCCACAAAACGCGGCAAGCTGATGGTCCACGTTTTTTCCGTGATTTGCCGGGCGATAACCCGCGCGGTCAGCGCCCGCCGGCCGTCGGCGTGGAGAACGCGCAGTTCCGTGCCTACGGGGATGAGCAGCAAATAACCCTTATGCAGGGGCATAAGCAAATCAAGGCGGTCGGGAAAAACGCCGGCGATTTTTGCTCTGTAAATATCGCGATAAAGTTCGCTCGCTGTCGTAAAAACCAGAGTTTGTCCGGCCCGCAGCCAATCTTCCTGCATAATCCCTCGCTCAAATCATCATAACCGCGCCCTCATAGACCACGCCGGTCAAAGCGTCAACCGTAACCGTGGCGCCGTCCTTCATATTGAGTACGGCGTCCTGAACGCCGACTATCGTCGGAATACCGAACTGCAAGGCCGCAATGGCGGCGTGCGAGGTCAGCCCGCCTGTTTCCACCACCACCGCCCCGGCTTTGGACATGACGGAAATATGCTCCAAATCCGTGTAGGGAGCGACCAGAATATCGCCGGCCTGGAACTCGTCCGGATTCAGGGAGGTGCTGACTACGCCGGTATAACGCTCGCGGCCGACGCCAAGCCCCCGGCCCAGGACATTACCGACCACCTGCACTTTGATCAGATTGGTCGCGCCCACCCGGCCCACGGGTACTCCGGCGGTCAAAACCACCACGTCCCCCGTTTTGACGAAGTTTTTCGCCAAAGCCTCGTTGACGGAAACAGCCAGTAATTCGTCCGTTTCCTGTATCTCCGGGATCAGCACTGTGTAAACGCCCCAATTGATGCTGAGACTGCGGGCCGTGGCGGCCAGGGGCGTGGCGGCCACGACCGGCGCTTTGCAGCGGAATTTGGAGATCATGCGGGCGGTGATGCCGCTCTGGGTGGGGGTGATTATGGCGGAAGCGTTCAAATCCCGCGCTATCGTGTTGCTGGCGTGACCAATGGCTTCGGCCACGTTCGGCTCGTAAGACACCCGCTGCGTCTCCTGTTGGAACATGATTTCCTCGGTTCTGGAGGCTATTTTTGCCATAGTTTCCAAAGATTGGAGAGGGTAGGCGCCCGCCGCGGTTTCGCCTGAGAGCATGATCGCGTCGGCCCCGTCTATGATGGCGTTCGCCACGTCGCTGGTTTCGGCTCTCGTCGGCCGCGGATTGCGCATCATGGAATCAAGCATTTGGGTGGCGACGACGACGGGTTTGCCGGCGGCGTTGCATTTGCGGATGATTTCTTTTTGAAAAACCGGCACTTCCTCCACAGGGATCTCCACCCCCAGATCACCGCGCGCCACCATGACGCCGTCGGCTACTTCGATGATCTGGTCGATATTGGCCAGCCCTTCCCGGTTTTCGATCTTGGCGATTATCTTGATATTGGCCCCGCGCCGCTCCAGTACCGCCCGCACTTCCAGGATGTCGGCCGCTTTGCGGGTAAAAGAGGCGGCGATAAAATCCACTTGCTGATCTATGCCAAAAGATATATCGGCCATGTCTTTTTCCGTCAGCGCCGGCAGCTGGATGGACACGTCGGGCACGTTCACGCCCTTGCGGGATTTGAGCAGACCGCCGTTGACCACTTTGGTCAGGATTTCCCCTTCGCGGGCGGAGAGAACCGTGAGTTCTATCAGACCGTCGTCCAGCAGAATACTGTCGCCCTCTTTCACGTCCCGCCACAGATCGACATAACTGACCGCCGCCCTGGAACCGGAGCCTGGCTCGTCCCGCAGATCCAAAGTAAACTCTTGCCCGGCGGCAAGCTCGGCCCCTTCGTCCGCCATGAGTCCGGTGCGGATTTCCGGCCCTTTGGTGTCCAGCAAAATGCCCAGGTCGTAATCCGCTTTCAGCGACTCCATCCTGAGGGCGTGTATCCGCTTCGCGTGTTCCTCATGCGTTCCGTGGGAAAAATTCAGCCGGGCGACATTCATGCCCGCCGCTATCATTTTACCGACTATCTCCGGCGAATCGGAAGCCGGCCCCATTGTGCAGATGATTTTAGTCCGGCGCATTTTTTCCTCCTTCAAAATCGGGGTCCGGCAGCCCGCCGCCGGCAAGTGGTTTGCTTCAGTTATAACCTTTGGCGGCGCAATATTTCACGAGATCAACCACCCGGTTGGAATAGCCCCACTCGTTATCGTACCAGGAAAACACCTTCAGCATATCGTCGCCGATCGTCATCGTCGAAAGTCCGTCCACGATGGAACTGTGGGCGTCGCCGTTAAAATCGCGGGAAACGAGCGGCAGTTCGGTATAGGCCAAAATACCCCGCAGCGGCCCGGCGGCCGCGGCCCGGAGCTTGTCGTTCACTTCTTCCTTCGTCACTTTGCGGCTGGTGACCGCGACAAAATCCACCAGAGAAACATTGGGCGTCGGTACGCGCACCGCCAGGCCGTTCATTTTTCCTTTAAGCTCCGGCAGGACAAGAGCCACGGCTTTGGCTGCGCCCGTGGTAGTCGGCACCATCGACTGAAAAGCGCCGCGGGCCCGCCGCCAGTCCTTGTGTTCCAAATCCAGGATGCGCTGGTCGTTGGTGACGGAATGGGTTGTGGTCATCAGGGCTTTTTCGATGCCGAACTCCTGGAGGACGACTTTGGCCACGGGGGCCAGGCAGTTCGTCGTGCAAGAGGCGTTGGAGAGGACATGGTGTTTGGCCGGGTCGTATTTATCCTCGTTCACGCCCATGACGACCGTGATGTCTTCTTCCTTGGCCGGGGCGGAAATAACCACTTTTTTCGCGCCCGCCTCCAAATGCTTGGCCGCGTCCTTGCGCGCGGTAAACCGCCCGGTTGACTCAATCACTATATCTGCGCCCAATTTTTTCCAGGGCAGCGCCGCCGGTTCCCGCTCCGAAAGGAGTTTGACGTTCTGGCCGCTCACTTTCATCACGCCGTCCTGTATCTCGACGTCCGCCGGCAGCGTTCCGTGCGTCGAGTCATATTTCAGTAAATGAGCCAGTAAATCGGCGGCGCCAAGATCGTTTACCGCCACGACCTCGATATCGCCCGGCGAAGCCAAAATGGCCCGCAGGCACAGGCGGCCGATTCTGCCAAAGCCGTTAATCGCTACTCTTGTTCCCATGGTAAATCCCTCCCCTTACCTCATTATTAGTTCAGGCGTCAGCCCTTCAGTCACAACTGGTTAATTTCGCTTTTGGCCTCCGAATTCCTGCCGCCGTCATTTAAAAGGCGTTGTTCCCGCGAGAGCCGCTTCATGTCCCGCGCGAACAGGATCATAGTCACGACGCCGGCGAAGGTGTCCGATACCGGCCCGGCCAGCCAGATGCCCTGCAGCCCGAAAAAATAGGGCAGGATAAAGAGCGCGGGCAGAAGAAAAATACATTGGCGGGTCAGAGTGAGGACGAGAGCGACCGCTCCCCGGCCCGTCGCCTGGAAATACTGACTGCCCATGATCTGCATACCCACAAAAGCGTACATGGCCATAAAAACGCGCAGGCCGTGGACGCCCATACCCGTGAAACTTTCGTCGCCGCCGAAAAAACGGATCAAGGTTTGGGGAAACAGCTCGGCCAGCAGAAAGCCCAGGATGGTCATGAGCGTCGCAATCATCATCGCGCTGTACTCGGCTTTTTTGACCCGGTCATATTTGCGGGCGCCGAAATTGAAGCCGACTATGGGCTGCACTCCCTGGGCCATCCCCATCACCGGCATGACGAGAACCATCATTATGCCGTTAATGGCGGCGTAAGCCGCGATAGCCGCGTCGCCGCCGTAGATTTTCAGCCGGTTGTTGAAAAAGATCAGCACCAGCGAAGCGGCGGCCTGGGCGGCGAACGGGGCGACGCCCACGCTCAGAATACCGCGCAGCAGGCGCGGCTCAATCCGGATATATTTCAGGCGCAGGCGGAGAGCGGAACCGGAACGGGGGGAGAGCAGATGCTGCAAAACCAGCGCCGCGGCCAAAGCCTGCGCGCAGACGGCGGCCAGCGCCGCGCCTTTGACCCCCAGCCGCAGGACGTAAACCAGCAAAGCGGTGAGACCGACGCTGACGATGGCGCCCACGATCTGCGTCACCATGGCTTTGCGCGGGTTGCCCGCCGCCCGGATGAAATTGTTCATGCCGTAGCCCAGGCCGATGAAAGGTATGCCAAGCAAGGAAAAGATCATGAATTCCTTCGCGAAAGGCATTATATCATCCGTCGCCCCCAGCAGACGCAACACCGGTTCCAGAAAGAGGACGATGAAAAAAACGAGAATCAGCGATATGGCGATAAGGGCGACAAAAGACGTCCCGATAATCCGCTCCGCGTCCTCCGGGTTTTTTTCGCCCAGTTTAATTGAAATCAGGGCCGTCGCCCCGATGGTTATGAGCATACTGAACGCTATGATGATGATGTTGACCGGATAGGCGACCGCCACGCCGGAGAGCGCTAGCATCCCCTCGGTCTGGCCGACGAAAACCCGCGATATAATATTGTAGGCGCTGCTCACCATCATGCCCACAATCGCCGGGAGCGAATATTTCCACAGTATTTTGCCTATTTTGCCCGCGCCAAGTTCTTCTTGGGCGGATATCATTGAATCCAATTTTATCCTCCAATGGTAAAGTATGCTTTAAGCTGTTCTTTTCCGGCTGGAAAGAACAGCTTAAAAAAACTGGCGTACAACATACTAGCTGTTGCCAGCCGCGTAAATCCGTGTTATAATGGCAAAGTCTCAGGCGCGGGTGTAGCTCAATGGTAGAGCGCCAGCCTTCCAAGCTGGTTACGTGGGTTCGATTCCCATCACCCGCTCCATTAATTACCGTCAATTAAGCGATTGAATCAAGCGAAATCCGGCTGTCCTAACGTATGGTTATTCTGCGCTCCTGTTCTTCAGGCCGCATTAATTATACAACCGAAAGCTCAGGAAATCAAGCCGCCGGACTTTATTCTTTTCTTCATCTTATATGTAAGATTTTTTGGCTGGCAAAGCGCGCCCCGGCGGTGAAAATCACCCTGAAAGAAACTGACGCCGGGACTTGACAACGTTTTTGGATTTTGGTAATATATCAAATAGTCTCTTTGAACTGGCCCGTTGGTCAAGCGGTTAAGACATCGCCCTTTCACGGCGGGAACATGGGTTCGAGTCCCATACGGGTCACCAGTTTTTGACTGCCGTCATGCGGGATTCGGTCGGGTAGAAACCTATTGGGGTGTAGACAAGTGGTAAGTCACCAGACTTTGACTCTGGCATCCGTTGGTTCGAATCCAGCCACCCCAGCCATGAGCCATTAGCTCAGTTGGTAGAGCACCTGACTTTTAATCAGGGTGTCCCGCGTTCGAGTCGCGGATGGCTCACCATTTTTCTTCTCCCTTGCATTGTCTGACCGGCGTTATTGGGCCATTAGCTCAGTTGGTAGAGCACCTGACTCTTAATCAGGGTGTCCGGAGTTCGAGCCTCCGATGGCCTACCAGTTTTTTTCCCGGCAAAAACTTCAGCCGCATAGCCGCAATACATGGCGCTTGCGGCTTGTTTTATGAAAAATAGTCGAATAAGCGCAAAAAAACTGGAAATTGTTGAAAAAAATAAAATTGTAAGGAAGGATTTTTTTAACCCGCGTGGAAAAGAACTCGAATAAGGCTGATTTTAGGCCTTTGGAGGCGGTATGGATATCCGGGGCAACTGGCTTGCTGTAAAAAAAAGGATTGCCGCGGCGGAAAAAAGAGCCGGCAGGCCGGCTGGCGCGGCGAGCCTGGTGGCGGTAACGAAAACTTTTGGCGCGAAGGAAGCGCTGGCGGCTTATGAGGCGGGCCAGCGGGACTTCGGGGAAAACCGCGTACAGGAATGGCGAAGCAAAGCGCCTCTTTTGCCGGACGACTGCCGCTGGCATATAATAGGACGCCTGCAGACCAACAAGGTCAAATATCTTGATGGAAGCGTCCGTCTTATTCATTCGCTTGATCGTTTTTCTCTCCTGCAGGCTTTGGCGGCCGCGGGAGAGAAAAAAGGCCTGATCTGGCCGGCGCTGATTGAGGTCAATATCGCGAATGACGAGGCTAAAGCCGGTCTGCCCCGGGAGGATGTGCGTGATTTTCTGATCTCCGCCGCAGATTATGCCGCGGTGGAGATCAGGGGACTCATGACCGTCGGCGCTTTTGCCGTCCCGGCGGCGGAAACGAGAGAAACATTTCGCTGTCTGCGGCTGTTGCGGGATGAGCTGCGGGCGGAGAGAATCCCCGGCGCGGAGAATCTGGCCGAACTGTCGATGGGCATGAGCCAGGATTTTGAAACGGCGGTGGAAGAGGGAGCTACCATAGTAAGAGTAGGCAGCCTCTTGTTCGGGGCGAGAAAACAAGACGACAGGGAGGAAGAGTGAATGGCCAAAATAATCGACTGGTTTCTCGGCGTCAGCGACGACGATTATGACGACGAGGAAGAACTGACGGAAAACGAGGACGGAGGCAGGAAGTCCCGCCGGCGCGTCAAAGCCGAACAGGCGGCGGCGGCAAAAGAAGCCGAAGCGTCCGGTATTTCCGCCGGCAGTCCGTTTGGGAGTAGCGCCGCCGGGAAAAAGCCCGCTTCGGTGGTGAGCGTGTATTCGCAAAAACAGTATAAGGTTATAGTTGTTAAACCGTGCGTTTTTAACGACGCGCAGACTATTGCCGAACATTTGAAAGCGCGCAGTTCAATTATTATCAACCTGGAAAAAACCGAAGAGGATCTGGCGCAGCGGTTCGTTGACTTTATCAGCGGCGCCACTTTCGCCTTGGGCGGCAGTATGCAGAAATTGGGCGAAGGCATTTTCATGTTTGTGCCCAGCAATGTGGACATCAATGACGAACAGTTAATCGCCCCCTATCCCGGCCAGCGGGACGTATCCTGGTTATTGAACCGTTAATAAAATTCGCGCTCAGGCCGGAAGCTGCAAACACATCAGTATATGGTGCGTTTGTTTGTGCTGTTGGCCGTTTTGTCATTTTCCGGGACGCATCGCGACGGCTCCCGCCCCGCGGGCGTGATTGCCGTATTTAAGGAGGGTTTGCGCTGATATTAGCAATATGGACGCATCGTTTTTTTCAGCTGCTCGTCTGGCTGCTTATCGCCAGGGTCATCATTTCCTGGCTGCCGGTCGATCCGTATAATAAATTAGTCAGGTATTTGTATCGCTTCACGGAGCCGATGCTTAAACCTTTGCGTTTTGCCATGGTGGGGACGCTTGATTTTTCTCCGTTTTTGGCTATTATATTGCTGCAGCTGCTGGACAGAATCGTTTATTCCGGTCTGATCCGTTTGTTTTATTAGAGCTTGGGCGGAAAGGAAAGGTCATTACTTTGGATTATCGCGATACGCTGAATCTGCCGCGGACTGATTTCCCCATGCGCGGCGCTCTCGCCGAGCGGGAGCCGGAAATACTGCGCCAGTGGGAGGAAATGGATATCTACGGCCTGACGCGGGCGGCGCGGGCGGGACGGCCGAAATTTGTGCTGCATGACGGGCCTCCCTACGCCAACGGCGGCATCCATTTGGGTCACGCCCTGAATAAGGTTCTGAAAGATATTATCATGCGCTACAAGACGATGGCCGGTTTTGACGTTCCCTACACGCCGGGCTGGGATACGCACGGCCTGCCGATTGAGCAGCGGGTGATCAAGACTTTGGGCATGAGCAGACATAAGGTTTCCGTCGTGGATTTTCGCCGGCGTTGCCGTCAGTACGCGGAAAAATATATCGAGATTCAGCGCGATGAATTCAAACGCCTTGGGGTGCGCGGCGATTGGGATCATCCTTACCTCACGCTGAGCGGCGAGTATGAGGCGCGGCAGATAGAAGTCTTCGGCGAAATGGTAAAAAAAGGATATATTTATAAAGGCTTAAAAGCCGTGCATTGGTGCCCGAATTGCGAAACCGCTCTGGCCGAAGCGGAAATCGACTACGCCGACGCCAAGTCAGCCTCGATTTTTGTAAAATTTCCCCTGCGGGACGGACTGGGGCGCATAGACCCGGCGCGCGCGTCTTTTGTCATCTGGACGACCACGCCCTGGACGATTCCGGCTAATATGGCCGTCGCCGTCAATCCGGAATATGTGTATTCCGTCGTCAGCGACGGAACAGAGCGCTATATTGTCGCCAAAGAACTCGTCGCCTCACTCTCCGAGCGCTGGGGGCGGCAGCTGCTGCCGGAAGCGGAATTCAAGGGCGAAGAGCTGGAGCGGATGATTTGCCGTCACCCGCTGATTGAGCGCGATTCTCTGGTCGTCCTCGGAGAGCATGTCACGCTGGAGCAGGGTACCGGTTGCGTACACACGGCGCCGGGTCATGGCGAGGAGGATTTTGCCGTCGGCGCCCGCTACGGCCTGCCGGTGCTATGTCCGGTGGATCAGAGAGGCCGGTTTACCGAAGAAGCGGAGCCGTATGCCGGCCTGGAGGTTTTCGCGGCCGATGAGCGCGTGATCGCCGATCTGAGCCAGGCCGGCGCGCTGATCAAGGCGGAAAAAATCACCCACAGCTATCCCCATTGCTGGCGCTGTAAGAACAAGACCATTTTCCGCGCGACTGAGCAGTGGTTCGCCTCAATAGACGGCTTCCGCGCCGCCGCTTTGGCTGCGATTGAGGGCGTGCGCTGGATTCCGGCCTGGGGGCGGGAGAGAATTTATAATATGGTGCGCGACCGGGGCGACTGGTGCATTTCCCGTCAGCGCGCCTGGGGCGTCCCTATCCCGATTTACTACTGTGAAAACTGCGGCCGCCAGCATGTCAACGACAGGACTATCGACGCTTTGCGGCGGATATTCGCGGCTGAAGGTTCCGACGTCTGGTTTGAGCGGCCGGCGACCGAGCTGCTGCCGCCCGGTTATGTCTGCGCCTGCGGCGGCGCCGATTTCCGCAAAGAGACGGATATCATGGACGTCTGGTTTGACTCAGGTTCAAGCTGGGCCGCCGTCTTGCGCGAGCGGCCGGAACTGACTTTTCCCGCCGATATGTATTTGGAGGGTTCGGATCAGCATCGCGGCTGGTTTAATTCGTCTCTCAGCACGGCGGTGGCCGTTTGCGGCGAGGCGCCTTACCGCGAGGTGCTGACGCACGGTTTTCTCATAGATGAAAAAGGCCGCAAAATGAGCAAAACGGACGGCAACGGCGTCGATCCGCAGGATATCATCGCCGAAAAAGGCGCGGATATTCTGCGTCTCTGGGTTTCTTCCGCTGATTATCGCGGCGACGTGGCCGTATCGCCTAAAATCATGAACCAAATGACGGAGTCCTACCGCAAGATCAGAAATACCCTGCGCTTCATGCTCGGCAATCTCTACGACTTCCGCCCGGAAACCGACGCGGTTCCTTATGAGCGGCTCACGGAAATCGACCAGTGGATTTTGCACCGGCTGGACGCGGTGATCCGCCGCGTGCTGAAAGCGTATGACGAATATGAGTTTCACGCGCTGTACCACACGCTGAATAATTTCTGCGCGGTGGAATTAAGTTCCATATACCTCGACATCGTCAAAGACCGCGCTTATGTGGAAGCGCAGAATTCCCTCCCGCGCCGCGGCGTCCAGACCGTGATGCATGAAATTCTGCGTTCCGTCACTTTGCTGCTCGCGCCCGTCCTGGTTTTTACCGCTGATGAGGTGTGGGCGCGTCTGACCGGCGAACCCGGCGCCCTGATCCAAACGGAAACCATGCCGGCGGCGCGGGACGAGTGGCGGCGGCCGGAGCTGGGGGCCAAATGGGAGAAAATCCTGGCCTGGCGCGGCGACGTGACCAGGGCGCTGGAAAAAGCCCGCCAGGAAAAAGTCATCAGTCATTCGCTCACCGCGCAGGTGGATATTTATCCGGACGAGGCGACTTTCGCGCTTTTGGCCCAAACGCCCAATCCGGCGGAAATAGTCATAGTTTCGCAGCTGACGGCTCACAGGCCGGATGAACCCGCGCCGCCGGCCGCGGCG
>JAIRRL010000166.1 GCA_031255985.1 Gracilibacteraceae bacterium | reverse complement strand
CTCGATGTAAGCGGCCGTCTGCTCATAGGTAATGCGGAACTCGACGCCGCCGTTGATTTTCTTCGCCAAGCCACTGTCAAATTCGTCAAAAACCGTGTCTTCCAGGCCAGCCAGGTACTCGGACGCCAAAGTGTTGAGAACCGCGCTGTAAGTTCCCTGCCCATTCAGCGGCAAATAGTCCGAAGTCATAGATTCCGCCATCCGCGCCCATTCTTCGTCCAGCTCGAACCTCAGCCATTTTTTGCCATCCAGGTCGCTCTCCATCTCGGCGACAAAATCCTTTTGCCAAGTCCGCATCCAGTCCAGCGCTCCCGTCAGGTCGATGAAAAACTCGCGGTCCGGCACGTTCAGCATCAGGTCGGCGAACGGTTTTTCCCCGCCGTCCGCTTGATAAACCATCTCCAGATCTAAGATCATTTTTTCGGTATCGATCACGCCTTTGACGGAAAAATCTTCCAAAAGAGGTAAAATTTTCTCCAGGATGTCTTTGGCCTCATCGTCCATCGTGTCCAGCGCTTCTTCCGACATGGAAATATCCAGGCGGATGTTGTCGTTCAGCTCATAAATCCCCAGTTCGTTCATATCCTCGTAGAGCGACAACAAGGTGGCGGTCTCGCCGCAGCCGGAAAGGCTAAAGGCAAATACCAGCGCCATCAATAAAACAAGCAGTTTTCGCATTCCGTTTTTTTTCATCTTTACTCGCGCCTCCTTAATATGCATACTTTACCATATGAGCAGATTTAATGCAAGCAAAAATTGTCAGACTTGAGAGAACATTGGCCTTGCGGCGGCCCGCGCAAAATAATTCCTGACAGGGATTGACAAACGGAACGGGCGCCTGATATACTTGGCTGTACAAAGACGTGCCCGCCTTATCGAGGTAAGGCGGACGCGTCTTTTAGTTTTTTCGGGAGGAGCATGGAAAATTATGGTAAACACGGGGGATACCGCTTTCGTTATCCTGGCGGCCGCGCTGGTGTTCGTCATGACGCCGGGGCTTGGGTTCTTTTACGGCGGGCTGGGCCGGCGCAAAAACGTGGTCAGCAATCTGATGGCCTCCGTTTTCATCACCGGGCTGGGCATGGTTCTATGGGTTCTGATCGGCTACACGCTGGCCTTTGGCGGCAATACGGGCGGGGTGATCGGCTCTTTTGCCCATGTGGGCATGAGCGGCTTCGCTCCGGGCGAACTGCTCGACCCGGCGGCGGAAAACGGCTCCATCCCCATTTTGGTTTTCGCCGCCTTCCAGATGATGTTCGCGCTCATCACTCCGGCCATCCTCACCGGCTCGGTCGCGGGCCGCATGAATTTCAAAGCGCTGTTTATTTTCATCGCTCTCTGGTCGCTCGTCGTCTACTATCCGCTGGCCCACATGGTCTGGGGCGAAGGGGGATTGCTGGGGGCGGGCTGGCTGCAATCATTGGATTTTGCCGGCGGCAACGTCGTCCATATCAGTTCCGGCGTGAGCGGGCTGGTTCTCTGTCTGCTGCTGGGGCGGCGCCTGAGCTATGACCGCGTTTCCTACCGTATTCACAATATCCCTTTTGTCGTACTCGGCATGGCTTTGCTCTGGTTCGGCTGGTTCGGCTTCAACGCCGGCAGCGCTCTCGCGGCCAACGGACAGGCGGCGCACGCCCTCATGACGACGGCGGTTTCCGCAGCGGCGGGGCTGCTGGCCTGGATGTTAATCGACGCGATCCGCCAGGGCAAGCCAACCTTGATCGGCGCCTGCACGGGCGTTGTGGCCGGACTGGTGGGCATCACGCCCGGCGCCGGGTTCATGCCGATCTGGGCCGCCCTGCTCACCGGCTTTTTGGTTTCCCCCGTCTGTTACGGCAGCATTGTTATTGTAAAAAAAATGCTGAAGATAGACGACGCGCTGGACGCTTTCGGCTGTCACGGCGTCGGCGGGATTTTCGGCGGTCTGATGACCGGCCTGTTCGCGGACGCGGCCATCGGCGGCGCGAACGGCCTGTTTTTCGCCAATCCGGCTCAGTTGGGCCGGCAGGCGCTGGCTATTCTGATCACCGTTTTGCTGGCTGCGGGCGGCACTTTGATCTGCGCCGCCGTCACGCGGCTTTTCGGCCCCCTGCGCGTCGGCAAGCGGGACGAGCTGATCGGGCTGGATATGTCCCAGCACGGGGAATCGGCTTACCCGTCCTTTAACGGCCTGGACTGAGGGAGTTGGGAGCGGGAAGTTAGGAGTTAAGAGTGGGGAGTGGAGAAAAATGATAAAAATTGAGGCTATAGTGCGCGAGGAAAAACTGGAGGATGTAAAAGCGGCGCTGAGCGCGATCGAGGTGAACGGCGTCACGGTTTCCCAGGTCATGGGCTGCGGGGCGCAAAAAGGCTATACGGAAATAGTGCGCGGCTCGGAAGTGGATATAACGATGCTGCCGAAAATCAAATTTGAAATCGTCGTGTCCTCGGAAGAGTGGGAGGAAAAAACAATCGCCGCCATCCAGGCGGCGGCGTTCACGGGTAATATCGGCGACGGCAAAATTTTCAGCTACAACCTGCGGGGAGCGATGCGCATCCGCACCAAGGAAACAGGCTACGACGCCTTGAATTAAAGCCGCCGCAAAACGAAGAATAAAAGAACAACAAGGCGAAGAAGAACCAGGCGAAGAAGAGAAAGAATAAAAACACGGAGGCAAGCGCCTCCGTGTTTTTATTAATCGGGTTAAGTCAAACTCGACTTAACTATGGCTTAGGGAAGTGCTGGGAAGTCAATTGTGATTGTGCCGGCGGTGCGGGTCGCGGAAGCTCCCAGCACATAGAATGTCGTCGGCAGATTGTCCACTTTGAGGCCGTATGTCGCCTTAGGCGTCAAAGTGATCCTCGCGTCATAGTCAGTTGTTGCTGCAAAGGTGGAACCGTTAAAGACTGATCCTCCTGCCAGCCACTCAAAAACAATGTCGAAGAAGTCTGTTATTGGGCCGCTGGGGGCCGTAGCTGGCGTGCCGCCGACTGTAGGCGCCGTCAAACTTATAGTGCTGATATTAACTG
>JAIRRL010000033.1 GCA_031255985.1 Gracilibacteraceae bacterium | reverse complement strand
GGCCGCTGGTGCGTTTGCCGCGAAACCTCCGCCCCGCTCCGCCGGCGCTAGCTTCCGGACGGGCGGGGCCTTGGTTCCGTGCGCGCTCAACTTCGTCGGTGCGCGCTGTCGAGTATCTTCATAATAACTTTATCGTAGCCGCGGCGGATAAATTAAGTCATAAAACATCATTTTTACATAAAAAAATTGTTTTTATGAGGACGGCAACGCTTACCCCCTCGCCCTCGTTCCCCGGCCCCTTAAATATTTGCTGGAAAATGTCCGAAAAAACCGTGGGTTATTTGAATTTTGTGACTCTAACTATACATAGGGACGTTTTTGGTGACATTGCAGGATGGTTTCCGCCTATGATATTTGGCCGGAAATGGAAGTGAAGGTAATGTTTGACAGACGCGAGATTGCGAGAAAAGCCCTCTGGCGCGCCAGGCAAATCAAAGCGCAAAGGCAATGGAAGTGGCGCTGGCTGAAATACGCCGCCCTGCTGCTCGGAGCGGGAGTACTGGCCGTTTGTTTTGCCGTGCTGCCCGCCGGGTATGAGACGGAACCGGCCGCCTGGAGCGCGCCCGCGCTGCTGTACGGCGAAAAGGCGGGCGGGTATGCGCTGGCGGAGGCGCTGTGCATCACGCTGGGCGCGGCGGTGATGCTGTGCTGCTGGCGCAAAGGGGGTGGCGGCGGACAATAATTTGCAAAACCAAAAACTATCTGGGAGGTCAGCATGAAAATCACCAAAACAGGAACGCTGCCGGAGCTGACGGTGGCAGTTGAGGGTCGGCTTGACACAAGTACCGCGCCGCAATTGGAAAAAGAACTTTATTTGGCCGGCGTCACCAAGCTCGTTTTCGATTTTGCCGATATCGAATACGTGTCCAGCGCGGGGCTGCGCGTTCTTTTGTCCGCGCAGAAAAAAATGAACAAACAGGGCGAGATGATCGTCCGCAACGTCAATGAAACTGTCGCCGAAGTGTTTGAGATAACAGGGTTTTCGGATATATTAAATATTGAATAAACGGGGGATTGAGCGCTTTACGCTGCAAAAAGGTGATATAAAAAAATGACGACGTCAAAAACAGCGGAAAATGCGGAAAATGCAAAAACGCCCCAAATAGCAAATACGCCCAAAACGGCGGCGAAAGCAAAAAAATCAATCAAAAGGAAAATCCTTCTCTCGTTTTTGCTCGTTTGCATCGCGGCGCTCGTCCTAAGCGGAGCGATCTCGACGGTGCAGCTGCGCCAAATCCGTGATATTGCCGTGAAGGCCAATATGGAAATCGGTTCGCTTGCGGGCGAAAAAAGCGCCCAGTCCCTGGTGAATTTGTCGCTGGACGATCTGCAAAGCCTGGCGGAAGAAAAAGGGGCGGCGATCAATGTGATGCTGGAGACCTATGAGGACGAGCTGGCGCTGATGGCGGACTATATCCGCTCTATATACGAAAACCCGGCGGATTACAGGCCCATGGAGGTCATAGCCTGCAACGCCGTACCCGCGGACGCCTTGGCCTTGCACTATTTCCTGGAGCCGGATTTCGGCGCCCGCTATGAACTTGAGACTTCGGGCCTGAAAGACGAGACTTATCTGCTCGGCAACGCGGAAAAAATATTCTCGGCTCAAATGAAAGTTCATCCTGAAATCAACACGATTGTGATCTCCACCGCCAGCGGCCAGAATTTGCAATATGACAAAGACGCTTTCGCAAAAACCGTGTTTCTCGACACCGAACCGCGTTTTGTCGCCCACGACCGCGATTGGTACGCGCAAGCGAAAGAAAACGCCGGCCTGTACATCTCGGACACATATCAGGACGGCATGGGCCGCGGCCTGACTTTGACGATGAGTATGCCGTTTTATGCCAACGGTATTTTCAAAGGCGTCGTCGGTTTTGACGTCGGCATCGGCGAACTGGACGAACAAATCAAGACGGCGACCGTCGCGGGCGACGGGTATATCGAGCTGCTGGGCGGCGACCGCGTCATATCGTCGCCGGAACTGATAAAACGGCCGGACGCCCCCTTGCCGCCATACTGGGAGGCAGTCCGGGCCACCGGCAGCGGCAGCTTGCGGGCCGGCCTGGTTTTCGCCGCTTGGAGCGGCGTCGAACTGACCGGGTGGAAAATCGTCTATGTCGTGCCGGAGCGCAATATTATCGCCCCGGCGGTGGAGTTGAGCGGCGCTATCAGCGTCATGACCGCAGACGCCTCCAGCGCGGCGGACGCCCGGATTCTCTCGGCGATTCTGCTGACGGTCGCTTTGCTCCTGGTGATCGCTGTTTTGGCCGCCGGCGCGGCCTATCAAGCCGCGGCTAAAATATCCGAACCCGTATCCGTCCTGACCCAGGGCGCCAAGTTGATCGGCAGCGGCAACCTGGAACACCGGCTGGCGATTTCCACGGGGGACGAGCTGGAAACCCTCGCGGTCACCATAAATAAAATGGTCGCCGACATCAAAAAAATTACAGGCGAAAAAGAGCGGATTGACGCGGAGTTAAACGTCGCCGCCAATATCCAGACGAGTATGCTGCCGCATATATTCCCGGCCTTTCCTGATACGGAAGAATTTGACATTTACGCCGCCATGATCCCGGCCAAAGAGGTCGGCGGCGATTTTTACGATTTTTTCATGGACGAAAACCATGTCTGGACAGTTATGGCGGACGTATCCGACAAGGGCGTCCACGCCGCGCTTTTCATGGTTATCGCCAAGACCTTGCTAAAAAACAACGCCCAAAGCGGCATGTCGCCAAAAGAGGTGTTGGAGGTCACGAATAATATTCTCTGCGAAGATAACGAAGCCGAGATGTTTGTCACGGTATTTATCGGCCGCCTGGATCTAAAGACCGGCGTCTACGCCTTCGCGAACGGCGGGCACGAACGCCCGCTGCTCAGGCGCCGGGGCGAGGACTGGCGCCAGATTAAAATCAAAAGTAAACCGCCGCTGGGCACAATAGAGAATATCAAACACATCGAGGAGCAGTTCCAGCTTTATCCGGGCGACAGCATTTTTCTCTATACGGACGGCGTCACCGAAGCCGAAAACAAGGAGCACGCTCCCTTTGGCGGGGCCAGGCTGACCGATTGCCTGAATCAGCGGGCGGAGGATGATTTGAGCGCTATTTTGCCTGGGATAAAAACCGACATAGACGCTTTTACAGACGGGGCGGCGCAGTTTGACGACATAACCATGCTCATCATGACCTACAGAGGGGATGGGGATCATGCCGACAATCCTTGACCATCTCAGGCAAAAAGCGGCGGCGGCCGGAGAAGCGACGGCGGTCGTTGCGGGCGCTACGGCGCTGACCTACCGCCGGTTGGACGATCTGTCCGGGCGGGCGGCGGCGGCCCTGCGGCGCCGCGGTGTAAAAAAGGGCGATTGCGTCGGCATAAGCTATGACCACGATTGGCGGGCGGCCGTCAGCGTTATTGCCGTCCTGAAAGCGGGCGCGGCCTATGTGCCGCTGAATCTCGCCTACCCGGCGGCGCGGCTGGCCTGGCTGCGCCAAGACGCGGGCATCAAGCTGGAACTCGGCGGCGGCGGTGGTCTGGATCTCGCCGCCCTGGCGGCGGAAGAAAATTCCGCCGCCGACGGGCTGCCGCCGGTCACGGGCGCCGACAGACTGGCGGTTATCTACACGTCCGGCAGTACCGGCCAGCCGAAAGGCGTCGTCTTGACGCACGGCAATCCGGAAACCGTGGGGAAAGCATATGAGAAATTTTTTGAGCTAAGAGGCGGCGACCGGCTGGCAAGTTATGTCAGTTTGTCGTTTATGATGGGTTTCTGCGATATTTATGGCGCGATTAAAACGGGGGCGGAATTACATGTTTTGCCGCCGGAGGTTTTGCCCGACCCGCGCGGGGCGGCGGCGTATTTTGACCGGCGCGGGATAAAGGCGGCTATGCTGCCGCTGGCCTTCGGGCGCAAACTCGTCGAGCAGGCGGAGCTGCCGAAAATCCGCGCGCTGGCCTTTTGCGGCGAGCGATTTATCAAAC
>JAIRRL010000026.1 GCA_031255985.1 Gracilibacteraceae bacterium | reverse complement strand
TATTTTAGGGCGTTTCCCCTACTCGCTAGTCAGCGTGGACTATCCAAAAGTGTTTAAAACCCGGGCCGCTCCCGGCTCTTTCCCGATAAATTGCAATTATATCTAGGATCCATCCTGATATCATGGCAAAACGATGTTGTTCCGCTAACAGCCGCCTTCATAGGCAACAGTCGAATTTTGGCGAAAAAGTTTTTGAGAAATATATTGACTAAACGTCAATAATGTTCCATAATAATAGCAATAGTGAGACGCAGACGAAACGGCGTTTCATGAAGCGGGTATAGCGTTTTTTACCGGCGGCGGTCATTTTAATTTCGAGTATAAGCGGCATAGGAAGGAACAAGGCGGTTTGTCGTTTAATGTCGAAAAATGCCGGGGGAAAACTGGTATACAATAATATTCGAGGAGGGTTTCCAAAATGGCTGTAATGCGTTCTATCTTCTATGTGCCGGCGAACAACCCCAAATTCATCGAAAAAGCTCCAGAGATTCCGGCTGATATTATCACGCTGGATCTTGAGGACGCGGTGCCGCCGTCCGAAAAGGAAGTCGCCCGGAAAGCGGCGGCGGAAGCTATCACTGCTTGGAAAGGCAATCTGAATTCACTCGTTTATGTGCGCATCAACAATTGGGAAACCGGTTTGACCAATGACGACCTTGAAGCGATCGTACTCCCGGGTTTGGATGGGGTAACTCTGGCTAAAACCGGTTGCGCCGCGGATGTACAGCGGCTGGAATGGAAGCTGGAGGAACTGGAAGCCCGCCGGGGAATTCCTATCGGCACAGTGAAAATCTCCATGTTACTGGAAACGGCTAAAGGCATCCAAAACGCCGGCGAATGCTGCCTGGCCAGCAAACGCAACGTGAACGCCATTTTTGGCGCGGTGGATTACTGCCGGGATATGCGCGTCAAGATAACGTCCGAGGCTGTTGAGCAAGCGTATGGCCGGGCCAAAGTGGCCGTAGCCTGTCGTACGGCCGGTTTGGTCGCTATTGACGCGCCGTTTGTCGCTTTCCAGGATATTCCGGCGTTTGAGCGGAATGTCGCCGACGGCAAACAAATGGGATATGAAGGACGCATGATCATCCATCCGAGCCAGGTGGAACCGTCAAACCGCTTGTACGCTCCAAGCCCCGAAGATGTGGAATGGGCCACCGGCGTGGTGAAAGTGTTCGTTGAAGAAGGTCTGAACAAGGGCAAAGCGGCTGTTTCCTTCAACGGCAAAATGGTCGATACGCCCGTGTACCTCAATGCGCTTGACATCATGAACGCTCATAAGGAAATTCAGGAAAAAGAAGCCAGCAAGAAATAATTTTTGGGTTAAATTCAGGTTCTATTACGGCGCGAGACGGCGTTATGCCGTCTCGCGCTTAAAATGAAACAGATTTTATTACTTGTGCGCAGTGATTTAACAAGATTTAACAATTAGGAAAGGAAGACAAACTATATGGCGGAATCACGTATTAAAGATCTCCGAGCGGAAGCTTTGGCTTATCACAAAGAAAAACCAGGAAAACTGGAAATTCGCGTTACGACGAAGGCAAAAGACCGGGACGATTTGACGCTGGCCTATTCGCCCGGCGTTGCCGAACCAGTCAAAGAAATCGCCGCCGATATTGCGAATCTTGATGTATATACAAATCACGCCAATGCCGTTTGTATCGTTTCCGACGGCTCGGCTATCCTTGGCCTTGGAAATCTGGGTCCGTCCGCCGCTATGCCGGTTATGGAAGGCAAAGCGCTGCTGTTCAAGTCGTTCGGCGACGTAGACGCGTATCCCATCTGTCTCCAGACGAACGATACGGCCAAGATCGTTGAATTGATTGAATTGATGGCCCCCACGTTTGGCGGCGTCAATCTGGAAGATATAAAAGCGCCGGAGTGTTTCATTATTGAGGAAGCTCTGAAACGGAACGGCGTTTTTAAAGGAGCTATTTTCCACGACGATCAGCACGGCACGGCGATAGTAACCTTGGCCGGTCTCTACAACGCCCTCAAAGTCGTCGGCAAAGATCTCTCCCAGGTAAAAGTCGTGGCCAGCGGCGCAGGCGCGGCCGGTATCGCCATCATCAAACTGCTCATGGCCGAGGGTTTGGAAAACGTCATCATGTGCGATACGAAAGGCGCTATTTACGAAGGCCGGGCCGAAGGCATGAATCCTTGGAAAATCGAAATTTCCAAGAAAACCAACCGGGAAAAATATCAGGGCAACTTGGCCGGCGCCTTGAAGGGCGCGGATGTTTTCATCGGCATTTCCGGTCCCAACACGCTGGATGAGGACATGATAAAAGGCATGGCTAAGGATCCGGTTATTTTCGCCCAGGCCAATCCGATTCCGGAAATCTGGCCGATTGAGCGGGCTGCCAACGCCGGCGCCAAAGTCGTTTCGACGGGCCGTTCCGACACGAAAAACCAGATCAACAATGTCCTCGCTTTCCCAGGAGTGTTCCGCGGCGCGATTGACGTGCGGGCGACCGACATCAATGACGCGATGAAAATTGCGGCCGCGAAAGCGATCGCTTCCGTGGTCAAACCGAACGAACTCCACGCAGAATATATTATTCCCAGCGCTTTTAACCCGGACGTCGCCCCGGCGGTTGCGGCTGCGACGGCAAAAGCGGCGATTGATTCAGGCATCGCCCGTAATCCGGTTGATCCGGCCTGGGTGGCGGAAAACCTGAAGAAAAGATTGGCTAATCAGTATAAATAAAGGATGCTTCCTAAGACGAAGCCGGCGGGTAATCAGCACATCTTAGCAGACGAAAAAAACTGCTGCCGCCAAACGGCGGAGAACTGATAACATGAGAAGACGCCGCAAGAAATTTACCGCTTAGGCGGAAATTTCTTGCGGCTTTGTTAATCCCGGAAAACCGCTTCAATCCCGCCCGCTCTCCACTGTCCATGCTCCATTTTTTACCATGAGACGGATAGTACCCTGCGTGTCATTGCGGTAAAGCGGTACGGCGCGCTCCTCCCAGTACTCGGTCACTTCCGCCGCCGGGTGACCGAAAGAGTTTTTAGCCCCGGCCTGAACGAAAACGGCCCGCGGAGCGAAGCGATCCCACCAGGCGGCGTCCATTGAGTTTTTGCTGCCATGATGCGGTATTTTGATAAAATCCGCAGGCTGGATATAGCCCCGCGCCCGCAATGTTTCCATTTCCGGCAGACCCATGTCGCCGGTGAAGAAAACGGTGTAGCCGGCGTAAGAAAGATAAAAAACCAGAGAATGTTCGTTGCCGTCTCCTTCCCAGTCAAGAATTTCCGCCGGCCCGGCGACTGAAATCCGCATACCGGAAGCAAAAGTCAGTTCATCACCGGCCTGGCAATACAGCGTTTGGGCCGGCGTCAGCCCGGTCGCCGCCGCCGCTGTCAGCACCTCCGCCCAGCGCCGGGAGTTGAGCCTGTCGCCCGTGTCCGGCAAAATGAGACGTCCTATAGGGATATTGTTCAGTAGAAAAGGCAGACCGCCCGTGTGATCGGCGTCCTCATGGGTCAGGAAAACATAATCCAGACGCCGGACGCCTTGCCTGAGCAAGTAAGGCATGATCGTATCCTCGCCCGCATCCCGCCGTTCGTCCCTGGGACCGGTGTCGATAAGCGCGGTTTCCCGCGCAGTGCGTATGAGAATACAGTCGCCCTGGCCCACGGACAAAAAGGTGATCTCCAGTCCTTGCCGCGCATCCCAGGGAGAATAAAGCAAAAGCAACAGTACGGCGAGTGGCAGCAGCCGGCGCGCCCGCTTCCCCCACTCGCCGCCGCCGGGCGCGCCGTCCCCGGCAGAAAACGACCGCAGTCGAAAGCCGCAAAAAGCGGCCAGACGGCGAATCTGAACCCGCGCCTGGAAGGCCAGTTTTTCCCTGTCCCCAACCCAAAGGAACAGGCATACATACCATAAAATGTAAAACCAGAGTCCCGGATGGACGACCCAGACATAAGCGCCCGGCGCCTGGGCCAGGAGAGCCAGCAGGGCGTCGGATACGGAAACAAGCCAGACCGCCGCCTGATAAAACCCGTAGGCGAGTGGCGGCAGCCAGAGGGTGAGCATCCCCAGCAAGCCAAGTTCCAGCACCGCGCCCAACAGGAACAGCACGGCCACATTTGCCGCGAGACCGATCAAAGAGAGCCGCTGAAAGGCGGTAAGCAAAAGGGGCGTGATGGCCAGCTGAGCGCCGATAGATATCAGAACCGCCGCGCGCAGAGCCGGCGGCCAGCCTCGTAGCCAGGACAGCCGATCCAGCGCCGGGGTGACGACGAGAATTCCCCAGGTGGCCCCGTAAGAAAGCAGGAAGGAAATATCTTTCAGGTAAAGCGGGTTCAAGGCGAAAAGCCCCATGGCCGTCAGAGCCAGCCAGCGTAAACCGGAAACCCTTCCCTGCCCCAGGCGGCCCAGCAAAACAGCGCCGCCCAGAAGCGAGGCGCGCAAAATCGGCGGATTGCCGTTGCAAAGCAAAGCATAAAATACCACCGCCGCCAAAACCGCCATAATTCTGGCCCGCCGGGGCAGGAAAAAGCAACCGGCCCAGGCGAGAGCTATGACAAAAGCGACATTGGAGCCGGAAGCCGCGAACACATGATAAACTCCCGTGATTTTATAGCGTTCGGCGTCTTCTTCCGCCAGCCGGGAAGTCTGTCCGAATAATATGCCTTCAATCACGCCTTCCCGGCCGGGCCAATGTTTCTCCACCCAGCGTCTGACCCCCAGCCGGAGCCGCCAGGCCGGCGGCGGCCGTCCTTCTTCGAGCGCGGCCGCTTCCGACCTGGCAGTGATTTTGCCGCTCAATCCCCGCGTCGCGTAAAAAAGAGGAGCGTCAAAATCACCCCCGCTGAGCGGTGGCTCCGGCTGAATTAAATCCCCGGTAAAGGAAACCGTATCCCCCGGTTGCAAAGCCGCCCATCCCGACTCGGCTAATTGCGCCGCGTCTCCCCATACGCGCAGGGCGTATTTCGCGCCGGCCGACGCCCCGCCCGCTCCGCCTTGCGCGTCGGCGGCCGAGGCGCTCAGGCGGATAACGCCCTGCGCGTTATCTCCTTCAACCCACCAATCCAAAAGCCGGCCTTCCAGCGGCGTCCGGGCGAGGGTAAGCGGCGGGGCCAGGCACCGCTCGCCCGTCGCCCCGCAGAGAAAGCCGGCCAGGAGACCCAGCGCCAAAAATATGATGAGCGGCTTTTGCTCATAACCCCAGAATCCGCGCGGCTGCCAGAACAAAACAGCCGCCGTCAGCAAAATCCCCAAGGCCAGCCCCGGAACAAAAACGGCCGTACCGCCCCAGACGGCAGCCGCGCCGCCTAATATGACCGCCAGACTGAATTTAATCCAACCGTCCGCCATTTACCAGCCGGTGGTGATACGGGCTTCAAGTTTGGCGAAAGTCTTGGGGCCGATACCGGAAACATTCATCAAATCCTCCGGCAAACCGAAACCGCCGTTCTCCTCCCGGTACAGCACAATCCGCCCCGCGATGGCCGGCCCGACTCCCGGCAGGGCGGTCAATTCCTCTGCCGTCGCCGTATTTATGTTGATCAAACCGGAATTTGCCGCCGCCGCGGGCTTAGGCGCCGGAGCCGGCGCAGACGCTGGGGCGGATATCGGGACGGATGCCGGGGCCGGGATCGGCGCGGTCGCCGTCTCGCCGCCGCTCCCTCCGTTCGCCCCGGATTCAGCCGCAGTTTCCGCCGCTGTTTCCGTTGCAGTTTCCGCCACCGCCAAAAAAGGTACGATGATCTTCTGCCCGTCTTTCAGCGGCTGGGCCGGGTTTAATAAAGAAAGATCCGCTTCAGGCAACAGTTCCGTCTGCTCCAGCGCGTCATTCAGCCGGGCGTCCGGCTCCAGGCGCAGGAGGGTTGGGGCGGCGACCGCGCCTGTGACATAAACGACTATTTCCCGCCGGGCCAGCTCCTGCTCCAACGGCGGCGCTTCCCGCACCGGCAGGAAATATTTGAATCCCGCCGCCAACACCAGCGCCGCCAGCACACCGTACCATAAAAATTTGCGCACGTTACTCACAGGGCCACCTCCGCCGATTGCTCTCGCCTCGGAACTCGGCTAACCTTTGGCGGCGGGTTTAAACGCCCGCCAAAGGAAGTCTCCCTCAATGGGTCTCCATATTTACTTATTCTATATTAATTTACTGTTTCCTTCTTTTAATGAAATTTTTTCCAAATATTTTTCCGAATAGTTTCCGGTCAATTTTCAAGGCAGATTTTGCAGCCACTCCGCCACCGGCGCGAAGCCATCCCCCGTTTTCGCGTTTACCTCAAACAAAGGGGCTTTTTTATTGAGAGCGCGCAAACCGGCGCTGAAAAAATCCAGGTCAAAATCAACAAACTCTCGCAAATCGCATTTGGTAAGCAGAACCGCCCCGGCTTTTTCAAAAGCGAGCGGATACTTGTAGGGCTTGTCGCTCCCTTCCGTAACGGAACAAACAAGCAGCTTCACCCGCTCCCCTATCTCAAACTCCGCCGGGCACACGAGATTGCCGATATTTTCTATGAAAACATATCCCGGCCGCAGAGTCAGTTCCCGCACGGCCTTTTGGATCATTGGCGCGTCGAGATGACAGGCGCCGCCTGTGTTGATCTGTATGGCCGGGATACCAAGTTCTCTCAGTTTCAGCGCGTCTATCTCTGATTCAATGTCGCCCTCAATCACCTGCGCCGTCCGGTCGGGCAAGCGACGGATGATATTGATCAGGGCGGAAGTTTTCCCCGCGCCCGGCGCGCCCATTATATTAATGGCGGTCACTCCGGCCGCCGCAAGAAAGCGCTGTGTTTCCGCGGCTATGCGGTCGTTTTCCGCGTAAATATTTTGTTTAACTTCTATTTCCGTCATTTCCCGTCTCCACTCCGTCTGTACTCCGCACCCGTTCCCGTTCCCACTCTCAACCCTTGACTCTTAACTCCGTCCCACTCCTGTTCCAACTCTCAACTCTATCTCAACTATCGACTCTGTCTCTGCTCCCGTCTCTACTCTGCCCCTGCTCTCAACTTTAACTCTTAACTCCGTCCCGCCTTGCCGCTCAAATCGCCTCATTGCGGCGATACTGGTCAATTATGCTCTGCGCGGCTTCCCTGGCGCTATGGTTGACATTGGGGGCCGCGAGAACATCATGAGCAACATAGTAAGCTTCGTCGCTGTTGCCTTGCATCCACAGCGTCATCATCTGTTCGGTCTTTAAGGCGTTGCGGGCGTCTATAACGTCGCCGGCGCCTTCTTTTTCCATCTGATGTAAAAAGGCTTCCATTCTCTGGAAATGCGGGTAGGTAAAATTCATGCGGTTTGTGCGGTTCAGCAGCACGACCAGGAGATGATACTGCCAAAACCAGACCGAGGCCCGCTCGCCACCCTCATAGCGCTCCGCCATGCGCAGCGATTCCTGAATATATTCCTCCGCCTTTTTATAATCCCGCCGCTCCACGAAAACCGCGCCTTCCTGATACCGGGCGTCCATATGAACCTTCTGCACCGCCTCAGGCACCATCGCCCGCTGCAAAGTCAACTGCGCCGCGATTATTTCCGCTTCCTCCCTGCGACCGCAGCGCTCGTGCAGATCAATCATCTTGCGGCCGACCGTATCCCGTACTTTCTGTTCCAATCCCACCTGCGAACTTTCATAAACCATTTTCAGATGGTACAGGGCTTCCTCGATATCCTTGCGGTGTGAGAGGAGTATACCGTACTGATAGTGAAACTGCATGCCCACATGATCCGTCCGGTCGTCCAGATACGGAGCCAGGCGGCGGAACAATTCGTAGTTTTCCTCATTTTTATCGGTTTCATCCTGCTTATACAGGCAGGCGGCGAGCATCAGCGCGTTCCAATAGGTCGCTTCCGCGTTGTTTATCCGGTCGAAACACTCCCATTCCAATTCAAACACGGCGCAAAGGATGGGGATTTCATCCTCGGAGCGCGGCATACGCCAGCGTTCCTCCATTTCATCTATCCGGGTGCGTTTGGTCGGGGCCACAAAACGTCCGTTCTGACGCGCCTGCCAAATATCGAGATACAAATCACTGTAAGCCGCCGTCTCAATATAAATCCGCCGCAGGGGCAGTTTGAGCAGTTTTTCCAGCAGAGCGCTCGCGTTGGTTGACACGGCCAGCGTCTCCAGCGTCAATTCCTCCAAATACGGCAAATTACCGCGCCACTGAATCCCCGTATTGCGCAGATCAAGCCCCCGCAGCCCGCGCAAACGCAGGAGCGGACTCAAATTGCGGACAGGAACGTCGCTCACGTCCAAATATTCCACCCGGCCCAGTTTTTCGATGTTTTTCAGATTGGAGAGCGTCCGGCCGGAAAAATCAACTTCGCCGTACAGCACCAATTCCCGCAGATCGTTTTGCTCAAAATAATACTGCTGAAAACGAACCGAATCAACGAACGGCCAGTAAATCGCCACTTCCTCCACCGTGGTTTCGGTATCCTCCGGCATGTCCGCCCGCCAGTCCCGCAAATCGTCCCACAGTTTTACCGGCACCAGTTCGGCCTGCCGCAGCAATTCATGATAGAAAAAGCGAATCCCGCTGAATTGTCTGTGATGCAGCCAGAGAGAACGTTCCTCATAAGTCGCCTCGTTTAAAAGATAGGAAGCCGCCAAAAGCTCAAAAAACGCCAAGTGGACGAAGGTATACATGCCGTCCCTTTTTCGCTCGCGCAGCCCCTGACGCATCAGAGTCGTCACCACTTTGCTCTCAAGCCCGTTATACCGCGCCGCGCTGAGGGCCTCAATTTCCTCTTTTAAAATATACGCCCGGTTTTCCGTCAGCATGAGCCTTATCATTTTCCAGACAAAATCCTGAGCCAGGGCGACATAATCGTCCTGCGACAAATCCTCCGCCACGGAAGCGCCCGGCCGCTCCTTATACGTGAAATACTCGCGCTTGAAGCGCAGATATATGATGCGTTTCAGCGTTTCGGCCCGCGTCTCCACCCCCTTGAGTCCGGTTATGCCATAGCCCTGCAACAGTTGATCCGCGTATTCCAGCGCCATCGGCCAGGCAAAAATCGACGGTTTCATCTTCACGAGATATTCGTCAATGCCATAGCGGGAACTGGAGGGTGAAACCCGCTGGAAATAAAGCCGGATCTTGCGCTCGCTCAACGGGCAGAGCCGGAAAAAAGAAAGGGCGATATTTTCCCTGCCGCCGAATTCCAGCCATTCTACCTGCCCCCAGTCATGCGGCAACACGTCCGGGCGGGTGGCGATAACCAAGCCCGTGACATTTTCAGCTAATTCTGTCTGAATATAGTAAACAACGCGATCAATGGCCGAAGTTACGCTCATCTGCGACAGCACGCC
>JAIRRL010000007.1 GCA_031255985.1 Gracilibacteraceae bacterium | reverse complement strand
ATTGCCCTGGAACCCCTGCCAATAGCCAGTTCCGCCTTTCGAACACCCATTATAGCCATTCATCCGTACGCCGCTAAAATAGGTTCCTTTCGTGTTTTGGCAATTGCTTATAACAAAAGAAAATACGGACACTTATCTTCTGGTTACCGAGAAAATAACCAGTGCAGTGAGTAGAGACAGTTTATTAATTGGCGCTATCGGGTTTGAATTGATATTATTTCGCAAAGGCGCAGCAAAATTTCTTCTGTTCCGGCCATGAGTGGCTGGCGAGAAAACTCTATTCCCTCCGGCGCCGCCTCATCCGGCTGGAATTCCCAGGCCGCCGCGCCCGCCGCGGCCAAAGAGCTGCCCGCCGGGGAAAAACGGCGGCGGCAGGCGGCTAAAAGCGGCCAGTCAAAATAGGAATCCCCCAGGCCGACCGCTTCTTTTCCCTCCCGCTCGCGAATATAAAGCAAGGCTTTACCCTTGTCTATATCCAGGGGTAAAAGGTATAGTTTGCGCCGCTGGCGCTGCAGGCGCCAGCCTCGCCGCGCCAGTTCCCCCCGCAAAGCCAGGTAGGGGGCGGCGGCGAATTCCGCCGCTTCCACCGCGAAAACCGCCATATGCTCATAGCGGCGGAATAGGCGCATTACGCCCGGCAGTTCTGACGCGCGGGCGGCGGCGGCGGCGAGGTTCAGCGGCAAGGCGGCGACGGTTCGCGCCACCCGCTCCGCCCAAACGGCGTCCGCCGCGCCGTCCCGGTAAATATACAGTCCGTTCTGACAGCAGAGATACCGGCAGCCGCCGTCCCGGATAAATACGACCCGCCGCGCCTGCTCCTCGCCGCGCAAGGTGCTGAGGACAAAAACCGTGTTTCGGCGCAGCAGGAGCAGGGCGGCCAGGGCCGGCGCCGTCATAAAGGCCACAGGTTCGCCGTCCTTGTATTCGACGGGCGCGGCGCCGTCCCTGGCCACGCCGGCGGCAGCCAGGCGGCGGGTCGAAAATATAAGCGTATCGTCCAGGTCGGCGGCCAGAATCACGCTTCCCCCTCCCCCTGCTCCGCGATCAGCCCGCAGCACAGATAGGGCATATCCGGGAAAACCTCGGCGGGAACCCCTTTGTTTTGGGCCAGCAAACGGATATAGGCCAAGTCCGGATGATCGGGCGTCCGGAGCAAAATCCGCTCCGGCACGCGCCGCAGCAGCACCCGCGTTGTTTCGCCCAAACCCGGCTTGACCTTGTTGATATCCTTCACGCCAAACAAACGCCCGATCCGCTCCGCCGCCTCCCAGCCGGCCCCGCCTCCGTCTCCGTCTCCGCCGCCGCCCCCGGCCGTCGCCGGGCCGGAGGGCGGGAGCGCGGCGGCCAGGGCTTTAGTTTCCGCCCGCAGCGCCGCAAAATGCGCTTCCACCGACCGCAGATAAAAATCCGTCTGATCGGCGGCGGCGAACTCCCGGTATACGCGCACGCCGTGAAAATCCCCGGCGCCGATAAAAGCGGCGTTATGCACCGTGCGGCTCAACAGGCCGCAAACCGTGCTGTTCAGGCAGCAGGAGGGATTGAGAAAATCCTCGCCGGTCGCGCAAATCGCGGCCGCCCCGGCCGGGTCGGCCAAAGCCGCCAGCACGGGCGCCAGCCTGAGCCCGCGCCGGCGGCTGTAAGCCGCGCAGGCGGCGGCGAGTTCCCTGGCGATCGCGCCTTTGCCCGTCCAGCCGTCCACGAAAACCGGCGTCCGGTCGGGGCATGCCGCCAAAATGTAATCCAGGGCGTTTTCATCGAGTCCCTTTCCCCGGATAATACTGACGGTAAAATGGGGCAAATCCTCCCCCATTTCCCGCCGGGCGTAACGGCGCATGAGGACGCCGCAGGGCGTGCCGGAACGGGCGAGCGAAACCAGGGCCGGCCGGGCGAAGCGCCGCAGCACCCGGCGGGTCAGGACGCCGGTGTACAGGGCCACGCGGCTGCTGGCGCCGGCCAGCAACCGCAAAAAAACCGCCGTGTATTCGGCGTCCGGCAGCCGTTCCACCGGCAAATCCTCCGAATAATGCCGGCCGCGCTGAATGGCGTATTCCCGCTCCGCCACCGCCCGTTCCGCCACCAGGCCGCTGACGTCCCGCAGGAGTACGGTCACGTCGTCCGGAGCGAAACTCCCCGGCGGGTACAGGCCGGCCCCGCTCACAGCAGCGCCGCCGTCACCCGCCCGACGCCCTGGCGGCGCAGATAGGAAGCCAGCTGGCCGAGGCCTTCCGGGCGGGTCAGGCTTTTTTCGCTGAAAATAACCGCCCGGCGGTAATGCCCGCCCGGCACGTTATAGAGGTAGCCCGCCCGGCTGTAAGTATCCGGCGGGTCGAACCACACGCCGCTTTCAATCGCCGAGCCGGCCAGCGGCACAATCGGGCTTTGGGTGGTCGAGTGAAAATCGCCGCCGCCCAAGTAGCCGGCGCACATGAGCGGCGCGTAAATCAGCTCCCCCGTCCCCACGTACAAAGTCGGCTCCGGGGCGGCAGGCAACGCGTCCGCCAGAATCGCCGCCGCCCGCCGGCACGATTCCGGCCGCGCCGCCAGCGCTTCCCCCGCCAGGGGCGTCCGCCCCCCCGCCAGGCTGAGGGCGGACAGATCCAGCGTTTCATAGCTGCCGCCCGCGCTGCGGCGGAAATCCTCCGGCATAGCCGTTTTTTCTCCCGCCGCCGCTCCCGTCGCCGCTTCCGCCATCGCCGCCGCGCCCGCGTCCGTTCCCGGCTCCGGGCCGATTTCGCGGAAATCCCCTTGCAGCAAAGAAACGGCGGTGATTTCCACTCCCAGTTCCGCCGCCAGCTCCGCCTGCGCCTGCCGGGCGGCGGTAGAGCGCCAGTCGAGCAAGGAAAAAATCAAAAAACGCCGCAGGCCGTAAGCCGCGTTCAGGGCGCGGATTCCGGCCAGCGCCGTCCGGCCCGTCGTCAGCTCGTCGTCGATAAAGGCGACGCGGTCGCAGGCGGCCATAAAAGCGGCGATCGAATCCAGATATAAATAATGCTCGCTGGCGTGGGAATGTTCCTCCGTAAATTTCAGCGCCGGGACGCCGGGGCGGACGACCCGCGTCGTATGGGCGTAAGCGATCTCGCCCCGGAAATTATCGGCCAGGGCCTGTCCCAGGCCGGTGGCTGTTTCCGCGAAACCGATAAAAAGCGTGCGCTCCGCCGCCGCCACCGGCGTCCGCCCCGCTGCCAGGCGGGCGGTCAATTCGGGAAAAGAAGTCTCGCTTTCCAGCAGGCGGAGGTAATCCGCCGCCCCTTCCTGCCCCGTATATTCCAGCGCCAGCAATTTGGCCGCCGCCAGCAGTTTATGCGGCGGCATGGCCAAGTGCTTGCCCAGAACGCGGCTGACAAAAAGAAAAGCCCGGCGGGGATTGCGCCGGGCCGCCAGCCCAAAAAGCTGCTCCCAGCGCAAACAAAAACTGACGCGCTGAATCGACAGCGCCAGGCGCAAACCCGGACCCGCTCTGACTATATGTTCCGTCACACCCCGCCCCCCGTCGCCGCCCGCCACAAATCCAGGCGGCTCACGCCCCGGTTTAAAACCCCGTAAACCGCGGCTTGCTTCAAAATACGCCGCGCCCAGATTTCATGCGGCTTAGGCTCGTTCATCTTATTGCGGCCGGCGCTGGCGAAAACGCCTCTGGCCGAGGCGGCGGCCTCCGCGATATCCATGGCGTCGGCGTAAGTTTCCCGCTCCACGGCGTGCATGGCCTGAATCGGCAGCAATTGGGACGGGTGGATCGCGGTCTTGCCGATAAGCCCGTTTTGCAAATCCAGGTCACATTCGGCAAAAAGCCCGGCCAATTCAGGCTGTTCCTCCACCGGCCCCCGGCCCGATCCGGGGTCGGCGGCTTGTGGAAAATATTCCCATACAGGGGCGCTGATGGTATATCTGTCCCGCAGGGCAAAAATTCGCGCAATATCGGCGATATAAGCGGCCAGCAGGTTGAGCCGCCCGGAGGGGGTCGCGGCCGAGCGGCGGATGCCGTAAAGCCCGCAGCAGTCGGTCGCGCCGATGCGAATATTCAGCACATACGGGTAATACTGATCCAGCAGTTCCCGCATCCGCTGCAGCAGGAGCAGCCGTTCCGCCGAAGCGGCGATTTCCTCATCCTCCAAAATCGGCATCACATAAAAAGGCGAGACCGCCCGCCGGTTTATTTCCGCCACCAGCGGCAGACAGGCCTGCAGGCGCGCCAAATTGACCTTGGGCAGAATCACCCCGGTCAAGGTGGGGATATTTTCCTGAAAAAAAGGCTGCATCGCTTCCAGCATCGCGTAATCTTTGACGCGCACAAAAAGAAGCGGCAAATCCTCCAGGTTCAGGTCGCCCGCCTGGGTCAGATCCGTCAGCCGCCGCACTTGCCGCATCAGATTTTTCTGCGCCGACTGACGTTCCGCTTCCCCGACCGAATCTTCCAGACAAAAACCCAAGGCCTTGAGACCGGGCCAGGGCGGGCGGCGGGCCATATCCGCCAGGCGCCGGCCGGTCGCCGGCGTGTAAAGCAAAGCTCCTACGGCAAAGCGCAGCAACTCACGGGGCGCGTCGCGAAAAAACGGTTGCGGCGCCTCATAAAACAGGGCGTCCGTTCGCGCGGCCGCCAGATGGGCAAAATATCTCATCTATATGCCGGCCGCCTCGGACTCAGCCTCAGCCCCGCGCCTTTCTTCAGACATTCAAACCGTAATTGCGGCACAGGGCTTCCAGGCCGCCGTTGAAGCCGGCGCCCACGGCCGAGAATCTCCACTCGCCGCTGTGCCGGTAAACCTCGGCGAAAACAATCGCTGTTTCCGTCGAATAATCCTCGCCCAGGTCGAAGCGCAGGAGTTCGACGCCCGTATCTTTGTCCACGAGCCGGACATAGGCGTTCTGCACCTGGCCGAAATTCTGGCCGCGGGGCTGGGCGTCGTGGATGGTCACGGTGATGGCGATCTTGGCCACGTAAGCCGGGACTTTCGCGAACTCAATCGTGATGGCTTCGTCGTCGCCCTCGCCCTCGCCGGTGCGGTTGTCGCCGGAATGAGTGACGCCGCCGCTGGAGAGGTTGTTGTAAAAAATGAAATCCGAGTCGTTTTGGCATTTGCCGCTTTCGTTCAAGAGGAAAATAGAGGCGTCCAGGTCGTATTCCGCGCCGCCGTCAAACTGTTTGACGTCCCAGCCCAGTCCGACCAGCGCTATTTTCAGATTTGGCGCTTCTTTGCTCAAACTGATTTTTTGCCCTTTTGAGAGATTGATAGCCATTTTTGCAAGCTCCTTTCAATGTAAATAATTCAGCGGGACGCCGTAGGCGGCGTCCCCTACGGGAACCGGGTGAAGCGGGACGCCGCAGGCGGCGTCCCCTGCTTTCATCTTTCCCCAAAAGAAGATTATAAGTTTCCCAAATCCCAGGGGAGTGAACAGTGACATAAATTCCGCCGGAGATTATCCCGGTATAAAAATTTTTATTTATAGCGTTCGATGAGTTGCTGCAAGCCGGGGTCGTAATTGGCTTCGCCGATGGCGTTGAATTTCCACTGCCCGTTTTGCCGGTAGATTTCCCCCACCACCATTGCCGTTTTGCCGGAGTAGTCCTCCGTCAGGTTATAGCTCGCTATGTCCTCGTTGGCGGTTTTATCCACGATGCGGATGTAGGCGTTTTCCACCATGCCGAAATGCTGCTTGCGCTTTACGCAGTCATAGATATTGACGACGAAAACGAGACGGCCGATCCGCGCCGGCGTTTTGGCCAGGTCGATCAGAATCTGCTCGGAATCCTCCATGCCGCCCTTCGTCCCGCCGACCAAATTGTCGCCGCAATGACGCACGGAGCCGCTGTTATGGTCTTTGTTGCCGAAATAGATCAGATCATCGATCGAGGCCAGTTTGCCATTTTCTTCCAACAAAACCACGGAAGCGTCGATATCCACGTCCACCTTTTGTTTGAAGATACCGAGCAGACCGCCGCCGCCACCGCCGCCGACCTCTTTCCAGCCCAGGCCCACCATCAGATTCGTCAATTGGGAACCGTTTTTGCTCAGGTCAATTTTCTGTCCTTTTTGTAAGGAAATAGCCATAGGTTTACCGCCTTTCCACCGGGAACCGCCGCCGGAACCGCGCCGGTTCCCCGCGTTCCCTGTTCCCTGTTACACGCTCAGGCCAAAATTGGCGCACAAGGCCGCCAGGCCGCCCTGGAAACCGCTGCCCACCGCGGCAAATTTCCACTCGCTGCCCTGCCGGTAGATCTCGCCGACCACGATCGCCGTCTCGATCGAATAATCCTCGCCCAGGTCGTAGCGGATCATTTCCTCGTTGTTCGCCATATTGACGATGCGAATGTAAGCGTTCGACACCTGGCCGAAATTCTGGGCGCGGTTTTCCGCCTCGTGGATAGTGACCGTGAAGACCATTTTTTGGATGCTGGCCGGCGCCTTGCTCAAGGTGATCGTTACGCTCTCGTCGTCGCCTTCGCCTTCGCCCGTGCGGTTGTCGCCGGAATAGACGACGCTGCCCGCCGGGTCGCTCGGATTATTGTAAAAAATAAAATCCGCGTCGCCCGACACTTTGCCGTTTTCACCCGTCAAAAAAACCGATACGTCCAAATCAAACTCGTGCCCGCCGTCGTACTTGTTCGTGTCCCAGCCCAGTCCCGCCAGAATCTGATCCAGACCGGCGTTGCCCTTGGTCAGATCGACCTTTTGTCCCTTTGCCAAATTGATTGCCATGCGCGTCTCCTTTTCCTTTAAATATAGTTTTTTTGCCGATGATTCCACCGCAGAGACAGCCGATGCTTTCCGCGATAGAATCCACCGACGAGTCAGCCGTTTACAATGTTCGCTGCCGGGCGGGATTTTCCTGCTTGCACGGGGCGGTTCAGGTGTTTTTTCGCCGTCCGAACAGCCGCCCCAATAGCGATTCCGTCTCGCCCGGTTTTTTCCGCTCGCGCAGATTGGGCGCCGTCAGGTAGTAGGCGTACTCGCCCGCCTGATAAGTTTCAAAGAACTCCTCGCCGATATAATGCTCGATGTCCCGGTAGCCCGGCGGCGCGAAAATCACTATATCAAAGCCGACCAGGTTGAGAAAGGCGATGTGGATGCAGTCTTCCAGCGAAAACATATGCTCGGTCGTATCGACGACGACCAGTTTGGGGATGGCTTTGGTGTAGTCAAAATTTTGGATCAGGCGCAGGATGTCCCGCTCCAGGCCCAGCAGCACCGCTAAAGCCAGGCGGGGGAAGCTTTCGTCCACATTGCGCAAAATATTTTGATCCAGGAGTTCCTGAATTTTTTCCAAAATCGCGTCCTGGATGTTTTCCGGCAAAAAAGAGTAGGCGTAGGAGCTGGCGGTCTTGACGGCCCGCGGATCCAAGCGGCCGTTGCGCAAAAAAGCCCTGGCCTGGTCGAGGCGCAAGCTGCCGGGGCGGGAAAAAAACGGGGCGCGCGGGATCACAAAGGCGTTTTCCGCGGCCATGTCGCCGACTTTGTCCCAGTAAGCCTCGACGTCCCCGTTTTCCACCCCGCAAACCTTGGCGAAAATGGTCGGCACGACGACGGTTTCGCCCGTCACCTGAAAATTCGGCCGGAATTTGGCCTCTACTTTCCATAAAATCCCAATTTCGTCATAGGTGGTTTTGAGGGTTACGGGTTTCGCCCGCGGAAACTGGCGGGGGCGGAAAAGGCCGGTACCGTCGTACAAGGTCTGGTCAAGCTCTCTGGAGGCGTTGTAGGCGACCGTCGCCACCCGCGTTCTGATTTCTTTGTCAGGAAAAGGCTCCCAGCGCAGGCTGTCCGGCAACTCTATCGCTTTGGCCTCCCGCAGGAGGGGATGATCGCGGAAAGCGGCTTTGGCGGCTTTGTCGGGGGAGAAATACAGGATGTCAACCCCCATTTCCTTCAGGAGCCATAAAAGGTCGATTTCCGCCGGCAGGAGGGGGCCGTAAGCCAGCAGGAGGGGTTGGGCTTCCAGGCGGTAGTCGGCAAAAAGCAGGTCGGCGTAGCGTTTCAGCCAGCAGGCCATTTTTACGGCGTAATTGCCGAAGCGGCCCGGATTGTCTTCCCCCTGGCGGCCAAAGAGGGCGAGCAGGGCGCGGCGGGCGAGCAAGGCCAAGGTTTCCCCGCCGGCCACGGTCAGGCGGCTGGCCACGGCTTCTTCCAGGCCGCGCCGGTTTTTGACCTGCTGGGCTTCCCGGAATTCGGCCACTTCCTCGTTGGTGGGATTGGGGATTTTCCGGTCGAGCAATACCCAGCCTTTGCCGGAGCGGCTCAGTTTTTCCCGGAAAACGAACAGGCGGTTGCGGTATTCCTCGCGCCGGTCGGCGCCGAAGCAGAGGATACAGAGGTTGCAAAGGCGCGGGTTCGCGCCGGGGCGGCGAAAGCGGTTTTCCCGCAGGGCCGCTTCCCAGAAGTCGTCGCCCGTGAACCAGGCGTTCGTTTCCACGATGCCGGCCACTTTGTCCGTGTCGCTGCGGACGGCCGCCCGCGCTTCCTGTTGGCGCAGGGCGGCGCCGTCGCTGTAATGGGTGGGGGGCGGCCCGGTTTTTTCGCCGTACAGCGGCTGGGAAAAACGCCCTTCCGGGTCGGCCCGCGTGTAAGACTGTTCCGAATTAAAATTGACGTAGACGACGTCGCAGCCGCTTAGAGCCAGCACGCGCAGGAAAAGCAGCTCGTGGCGCGTGATTTCGCCTTCGTACAGGGCTTTGGGCGGGTTGGCCCCGCCGGCGCGGCGGAGGACGGGGGCGCCGAGAGCGGAAATCCAGCACATGAGTTTGATGTAGGCGTTGCGGGCGACGGAGTCGGCCGCCGCCGGGCTTTGGGCGCGGCTGAGATCGCGCAGGGCGGCCAGGGCGCTGTTGAGGGCGCGAATCAAGGCTTCGCGGCGTTCCGGCCGCAACTGGCCGAGCCAAATCGTCACATGGCGATTGACGAGCTGCGGGGCCGGGGCGCCGGCAAAATTGCCGACGGCGGCAAAAAAACGGTTTATTTCGTTATCGGTAGGATTCGGGAGAGTTTGGCGCAGCCACAGGCCGCTGCGGGAGGCGCGCTGCCAGTACTGATGCAAAAAACGGACGGTTTCCCCCGCCTCGTCCCAGCCGATCAGGCGATAAAAAAACAGTTGCGGCGGCCGCCGTTTTTCCGGCTCCAGGAAATACATTGCAAAAATTGATCGCGCCGACATATTTGCCTCCCCGTAACCTGCCGGCGAACAAAATATCCCCGTCCGCCGGCGTTAGCTCCCGCCGGTATTATACCGCAAACCGGGCGCTCCTTCAACCACAAATCATGGAACATCTGGTTATCCCCGCCTGACTCTCCTTGGATTCGCCGAAACGGATTGCATTTAAACCGCGGGTTTGCTATGATAAAGCGGCGCCGGAAAATAGTCCGGCGGCTCTGACGGCGTTAAGGATGAAGGAAAAAAAATGACGGAAAAAATTTCCAATAAATACCTGCTGCTGCATTTCTATTTTTTCCTGTACTCCTGTGCGGGTCTCTGCGCTAAATTTGCCGCCGCCGCCCCGGTGTTTTCGCTCGGCTTCATCGGCCCTTACGGGCTTTCGCTGCTGATTCTGCTGGTCTGCGCCTTGCTCTGGCAGATTATTCTCCGCGGCTATCCCCTGACGGCGGCTTTTGCCCATAAAGGCACGACGGTCGTCTGGGGGATGCTCTGGGGCTGGCTGATTTTCGGCGAAAATCTGAACGCGGCTAAACTGGTCGCGGCGCTGTTGGTGATAGCCGGCGTGGCTTGCCTGGGGCAAAGTCATGAATAAATTACCGTATATGGCTTTATTTCTCTTGCTGGTTTTTATTTCCTCCTGCGCGCAGATATTGCTGAAAAAGGCGGCGGACGCCAAATACAGCGGCTTCAGACTGATCGTCAACAAATACGCCGCCGCCGGGTACGGAATCATTCTGGCCGCCAGTTTTGGCGCCGTGCTTTTGTACCGGTATATCGAGCTGTCAACCGGAGCTCTCCTGGATGCTACCAGTTATATTTTTGTGCATCTTCTCGGTTTTTTCATCCTGAAGGAAAAACTTAGCGGCAGGCAACTGGCTGGCACGGCTTTGATTCTGGCCGGCGTGGCGGTTTATACCCTGTTCGGACGCTGAAAGCCGCCGCCCGGCGGCCTCGGCGCTAATACATAGTCAGCGTATACTTACTCCTATTTCCCGCGACAGTTCCCGGATTAAATCGTGTCCGTCCCAGACGAGGGAGAAGTCCATGGTTTTGCCGACCGGGGCGATGCGGTCAATCCCGGCCGGGGCGCGGGTGAGAACAAACTCGCGCAGGCTCTCCGCCTCAAAGCCGATATAAGACAAGGTTTGGCATTTTTCGCCGCAGACGGGCGCTATCTCGTCTAAGCTTTCCGCGTCGTATTCGTAGAAATAGCCGCTGTTTTCCAGGTTGGCCAAAACGGCCTGATCCAGTTTTTTGACGGCCACGCGCATCAACTTGAGACCGGCCCCCGCCGTCAGTTTGCAGTCGCCGCCGGCGGCGAAACGGTATAAAGCCGAGAGTTTATTCACGGTTTGCGCGGCTTGCAGCTCGTAACCGCCCAGCCGCTCGCTCAGGGCGCCCCAAAAAACTTCTTTGGCCCGCTCCCGCCCGGCTCCGAACCAGACGACGAGGCGGGGGGAAGTGCAGGCGTTCTGGTCGGTGAGATAGGTGTCGTTGTAAAAAGCGCGGGCGATCTCCGCCCGGTCGCAGTCCGCCAGGTATTTACCGGCGTCGATCAGGCAGATGGAGTAGCGGTCGGGAAACGTGATTTCGCTTGCCCGCGGCGGCAGCGGCGTTTGCCGGATCGCGCCAATGGCGGCGTCGCCGCCCCAGATCACGCGGGCGGCGCAGAGAGCGCTGATCGCGCCGGTTATTGCCGCGTCGCGCTCAAACCGGATCAGACACAGCCTGCCGGCGACGGCGGCGTGTTCGCTCTTTGCCAGCAGGCGGCGGATTGCGGCGCATATCAGTTCCGCCGCTGCGAATTTTTTTGACGGCAGGCGGACAATATTCGCGTCGCCCGCGAGCAGGCCGGCGGCCAGCGAGTACGCGAAGTTCGCGGGCACGTTGCCGGGGGCGATGTGAAAGACCGTCCCCCGGCCGAGACGGTCGCCGCCGTCCTCCGCATAGCGTTTTTGCAGAGAGAGCAAATTCGCTTTCCGGCACCAAAAAGCAAAAGTCACGGCGTCGGGATATTTTTTCGCCGCGGCGGATTTCAGCAATTCGCCCGCCAGCGCGTTCAGGAAGCCGACGGCCCGTTCGTCAAATACGCGCAGGGCGGGCAAGGCCGGCATCGCGGCCATCTGGCCGGCGCTGCCGGCGACGAACTCTATTTTGTCAGAAATTTGCCGCATAAGTGTCGCTGCACCCCCTGAGTTCCGCGTTTTTAACCCTGCCGCTGATTGTGAAGTATTTGCCCCGGCGGCCGCAGGGGCAATCGTCT
>JAIRRL010000153.1 GCA_031255985.1 Gracilibacteraceae bacterium | reverse complement strand
TTAATAGCATTATAAAAAATAATTTATGGTTTATTTTTCTTATTTTAACTAAAGCGGACTGACGCCACACCCAAAAACTGGGGCGGCGGGCGCCAGCCCGCTTCAGGTGGAACTCATTTCATGGGATTGCTTGCGAGATTGGCTGGGCGAGACGATCCTGTTTAAATTTCCTCGGTCAAAATTTGATGCACGGGCGAACCCTCGGATTGGGCGGGGAGACGAACGCCGCCCAGCATGGCCATAGTCGGCGCTATATCCACCTGACGGATGACGCGCTCAGTCTTGAAGCCCTGCTTGATACCCGGCCCGGCGGCGACAAATATCGGCGAGAGCGACGTGTCGGCATACCCGTTTTGGGTGGACAGAGAGTCGGCGTGAATGACGTTGAAACCTTCCTCTTTGAAAAAGACAATATCCCCGCACTCGGGGCCGTTCAAACCGAGCAGAACAGCGTCTTTGTTGCGCAGAGCCAGGGCCACAACCCGTTTGCCGCTTTTACGGTCCCGGTACTGGTACAGATCGGAAATAATCTGGGTTTCCAAATCATATTTGTCTTTGGGATCGACGATTCCATGCTCGTCCCGGCCTATCAGATTCAGATAGATATGATTGCCGCGGCTGGCCACCGCTTTCGTGCGCGTCCAGTCAAATTCATGGGTTTTGTTGCCGGCGTCGTCCTTGAGCAAAGTGACATAGCCCAATTCTTCCATGACCGGAGTGGTGATACCGCCGGCCTCGCCCAGCTCCACGCCATGATACTCCTGACAGCTCAGGCCGTGGTCGGATGTAATAATGACTGTCCAGCCTTCTGCCAGGAATGGCAAAAATCTGCCCAGATAGTTGTCGGTTTGGATGTATATCCTCTCAATGAATTCTTTGTACCGTTCTTCATTGTTGCCCCACATATCCTGATGTTTAGCGAAATGCCAGAACAGATGGCCGGCGTTATCAACATTGTGTAAATGGGAGAAAATAACATCGTATTTACCGTTTTTCATGAAATAAGTCAGGCAATCAGCCTGCCATTGGCTGTAATGATCCCAGGTTGGGATGAATACTTTGTCCACAAGCGCTTCGTTGGCGCCGTTGACCACGGGTCTGGCGGGGATATAACCGGCCTGGTCGATCACCTCTTTGTGCAGCGCCCTGGGATGAAACAGATCGGCGCAGTTTATATCCAGGGCCAGGCCGATCAGCATCATGACCTGCGAGCCGTCGGGTTTAAGCGTCAGGACATGGTAATTTCGGTTGCACAAGATTTTTTCGCCCTGATCGTTGGTGATAGTATCGGCCACATCGAAGGCGGATGATTCTCCCTTGATCGTTACAAGCGGGCGAGGATCCCGCTTCGATTTGTAGACCGCCACCTCGTCATAGACGCCTTCCGCGTTTGGCGACAGCAGCGCGTACCTTCGTTCGGTATTGCCGCCCAGAACAATGGTGAATTCTTTGGCGCCGGCCGGCGCGTCCGCCCAGCCGGCGGCGTCTTTCAGCGGCGACTTGACTGTGTCGGCGATCATTTTGGCCAGCACATTGATTTCGTTTTCTTCTTCGCAAGTGATGATGTTTTTTATGATTTTGGAGCCGCTGGTGATCGCGGCCCGCAAATAAGAGACTTCGCCGTCGTCTTCTAAGAGATTGTCCACGTCTTCGATGATACAGCCCGCGCCCGGCGAAATGGTGGATGTGTTCGGCATAAACTCCAGTTTGTCATAGTTGTCCGCGGCGATCACGATTTTGGAAATATCCACCCTGGCGACGCCGGTGTTGACGGTCTGAGGCTGAGTGCCGTCAACTACATGCAAATTGGGGCTTTCCGAGGTCGGCGGCCACGAACTGCCCGGCCAGTGCCAGACGAGGGTTTTGCGCCCGGCCTCCTCCGCAAAAATATTCCACAGCGGTTCGGCTTTGCAGCGCCTGGAATCCAGGTTGTAGACCACGCTGTCCAAGTGGCCGTGATTGTGTCCGAAAAAGCACGTGATTCCGTGCGTTCCCGGATAAGCGCCGGTGGACAGCGTCGTCCAGAGCGAGGGGGTTACCGTCGGCACGCCGCCCAGCAAGACCAGATCGTCACGGCAGGCCCCCCGGTCAATAAACTGCTGCAGATACGGCATTTTGCCTTGGGTCAGAAACTTTTTCGCCAGCCTTGGCTCAAAGCCGTCTACCCCCACGACGATTATTTTTTCTGTCAAAGCCTTCCTTTTCATCGCGCAATCATCCTTTCACTTAGCCGCGCATCCGGCTGCTCAATAATGCGTTACGTTGGTATAGATAATGTTAAATATTGTAAAGGCGACGGCCAGCACCGCTTCCAACAGGAAAACGTATTTATAGACGTCCTTTGATTTGAGCCACTCGCCGTTGCCGTGCATCAAAGCGCCGAGTACGGAGCCGGATGGCAGGAAGCACCCCTGTACGCAGGCGGGCGCCATCATGGCGGTCAGGAAAATGGGATTTCCGCCCGCTTCCACAACGAAATTATAAGCAATGGGCAGCAATACTGTGATCGTCACCAGATCGTTGACGGCGTTCGTCACCACCAGACCCACGATGCAGAAGATGATGACGACCATGGCGGCGGATTTCCCGGCCAATATAGGGGACAGACCGGCGACAATGGTGGGCATAATCCCTGTTGCTTCCGCCGTGATAGCGCCGCCGACAGTCATGGCCGCGCTGACGAGCAGCACCAGGCCCCAGGGGATGCCTTTGCTGAGCGCCTCGCCGATATCGACGATACTCTCGCCTTCGGTTCGGGTGAGCATCATCAGAACGGGCAGCGTGATCAGAACGCCTATATTGCCGAGTTTGACGGCAAAAAACGTATTGATGCTATTCCCCGCCGGCAAGAGATTGGGTACGACCATCACCACGATCAAAAGAATCAGATAGAGAGCGACCCATTTCATTCTCTTGGTGAAGACGATCCGGTGCGGTTCCCGCTGAATCATCTCCACGTTGACGCTCGGACGGAGAACGAATCTCAGGAACAAATACGCCATCGGTATAAATACGATATTCAAGGCAAGGTTGACGCCGATATAATAGAGATTGTTGATCATAAAAGCCGGATCCATCGTTTTGGACAAACTGATGCTCAATGCGCCCATCATTGAGTAGGGCATAATGGTCGAGCCTGAGTAGCCGATGACCACAATGCCGATCAGCACAATGGAGGTGAAGCGTTCATAGGGTTTGAGACCGAGATGTCTTGCCGTTTCGTAGAATAAAGCCCAAAGTATGATGGTGGGCGGCAGACTGTTTGACATCAGCGCCCCGCCAACGGCGGCGGTAATGAAAAAGGCCAGCGCCAGGTTCCACAGGTTTCTTTGCGCGAATTTTCTGGTAATTACCCATTTCGCGATTTCCGTCAGCAGTCCGCAGCGTTCAATGGCGAAGCAGATGACGAGACTGGCAATGATCAGCGCCGACATCTGGTTGCCGAAAGCCGTGGCGTAGTTGCCGGCCACGGTGCCGGATCCCTGGAGAGCTAAAATCACCAGAGCCAGGATGCTCGGCCACAGCAGTTCGCCCATTGACCAGGCAAAAATGCAGCCGATGAACACACCGAGAACCTTCATCCCATCAGGCGTTATCTGGCCGAACGGCGGCAGAAAACCAAATAAGCACATGAGCGCCATGGTGACGGCGACTATGGTATAAAACCTTGTCGTTTTCCGCTTGTTTTCGCCGTTCCCGCTTGTCAGTTCTGACATACTTCCCTCCTGACTGTGAATTTCGTTTGTTTCCTTCAAAAGGCTTCCCTGAGACGCCTGTCCGCCGCTCTAGTCCAGATAGCCGTTTTCTTGCAGATATCTCTCCGCTCCGGGATGCAAGGGGAACGGCAGATCCCGCACCTGGTTCTCCGGCCTGATTTCGGCGGCCAGAGGATGGATGGCGATCAGCGCCTCAAGGTTTTCCAGCGTGAGTTTGGTAAAATTGTAGGCCGCCTCGTCGCTCAGGTCGCTCCGGCAGACAAAAATCGTCGGCGTCGCGGGGGTGGCTACGTCTTCGGTGGTTCCCCGGTAAGTGCCGGCGGCGACGATTGTCGCGTAGACGGACGGGTCGATTTTTTCTTTGATAACTTCTATCGTCTCATCGTTTACCGGCAGCAAGCGCAGGGGTACGTCCGCTTCGATATTCTGACCGTGAGTCGAAGGAGCGCTTGACCAGAACTGAATCATGTCAACGGTTTTGTCCTTGATTTGATCAACCATGTCCGTGTAACTGGAAGCAATGAGAACATAATCGGTGTTTTCGACTTTGCCGTATGATTCGAGTATTGTGCGGGTGTAGAGCTGGGACAGCCCCATCAGAGTGGCGATCTTGCATTTGTTTTTCACATCGTCGAAGGTCTTGACGTCTGAATCCGCTCTGACAATGAATTGACCCATGGTGTTGGCGGGACCGGCGAACATGCCGCGAATATCCGGCCAGGAACCTTCTTCCTCAAAAACATATGTTCCCGCTTGCGACATGCAGGCCACATATACATTGATCATGCCGATATCCGCGTCGCCCGCCCGCAGGCGTCTGGCCGCCTCTAAATCGCCGGACACCGTCTGGTGCGACACCTTGACCGGCAGAGCCGATTCGTCGCTGATGGCGCAGATGCCGGTGGTCAGGAAGTATTTGTCCGTTCCGGATGTGGACATGATGCGCAATTGCGCGGCTTGGGCCGGATCGGCGGCCGGACTTTGATCCGGCGGGGAACCGGCGGGCGGGCTGGCCGGGGCGGCGCAGCCGCTTATCAGTATGGCCAGCACCCCGAGAATCATAAAAGCGACGGAAGCGGTTTTCGTGAATTTTCGCATTGTCAGTCTTCCTCCTTGTAAAAAAATAATAGGCTCCGGTGGGACGAGGCAAAAAGGCGGTATCTTTTTGGCGTCATTCAATCCGGCGGCGCTGAGTCCGTGCGGCGCAAAGGCATCCCTCCCCGCTTTGCTTTATAGTTGAAAAAGAGAATCAGCGCGAAAACGGTGAAGCCGATGACGTCGCTGATTGTCCCGGGGTAAATGAGACTGATGCCGGCGAGAAAAAGAAATACGCGCAGTACGGCCTGAACCGGGCGGAAAATATAACCCTGGACGGCCATGCTGACGGCGGCGGCGCCAAGGATGGAGGATACGACGATCGGAATCACATTGAGATGAAGCCCGTGAATCAACAGGAGTTCCGGATTGTAGACAAACATGAACGGCAGGATAAACATACAGGTGGCGAGGCGGGAGGCGGTAAAGCCGGTCTTCATGGCGTCGGCGTTCGCCAGGCCGGCTCCGGCGTAGGCCGCCAAGGCGACAGGGGGTGTGACAAAGCTGACGACGCCGAAATACAGGACGAAGAAATGGGCGGCTACCGGCTCCACCCCCATGCTTATCAACGCGGGGGCGATGAGAACCGCCAGAATCATATAGCAGATAATCGTCGGCAGGGCCATGCCGAGAATGATCGAGGCAATCATCGTCAAAAGCAGCAGGAGCAGCTGGTTGCCAAAAGCCAGAGATACCAGCTTGCTGGAAAATGAGGGGCCGAGTCCGCTGAGATTCAGACAGCCCATGATAATTCCCGCCGTCGCGCAGGCCATGGCGATCATAATACATTTCAGGCTGCCTTCTTTGAGCATTTCAAAATACTGTTTGAGCGGCAGGCGATGTTTCCAATTCAGAAGATTGATGATCAGACAGGCCGCAATGGTGATGACGCCCGCGTTTTGCGGGGAATGTCCCGACATGATCAGGTAGATCAGCAGGATCAAAGGTACGCTGTGAAACCAGCCTTTTTTCAGAGTGAGACCGACGGGAACCAGGTCTTTCCTGGGAATTCCTGTCAAATTGGTTCTGGCCGCCTCCAAGTCCACCATGATCAGCAGGGCCAAATAATACAGGATGGCGGGCAGGAGAGCGGAAACGCAGATGCTGACATAGGGTACGCCCAGCACTTCCGCCATGATGAAGGCCGCCGCCCCCATTACCGGCGGCATGATCTGGCCGCCGGTAGACGCCGCCGCTTCAACCGCGCCCGCAAAATGCGGCTTGTAGCCTAATTTTTTCATCATGGGAATGGTGATCGCGCCCGTACTCAGCACATTGGCCACCGCGCTGCCGGAAATGCTGCCGAAGAGTCCGCTGCTGACGACCGCTATTTTGGCCGGCCCGCCGCGCGCCCAGCCGATCAGGGAACTGGACAGATCCATGATGAACTGGCCCGTCCCGGTGCCGACCAGAAACTCGGCCGCCACGATAAAAATCAAAAGCAGATTCGCGGACACGCCGATCGCCACGCCAAAAATGCCCTCAAGTGATATGAGCAGGCCGCTGGTCAGCATTTTGATATTGACGCCCGGATGCGCGAGTACCGCCGGCAAATGATTGCCTAACAGCGCGTAGACCAGGAAGACCAGACCGACTATCGCCATTGCCTTGCCTACGGTTCGCCGGGTCAGTTCCAGTATCAGCAAGACCGCGACGCCGCCGAAGATATTGTCCCACATGTTTGGCACGCCCGCCCGATTGGCAAATTGAGCGGCGCTGCTGCACACATAATAACCGAGTCCCAGGGCCAAAACAACGAAGCCGAGATCCACGGCGAAGGCCGCTTTACTCGCTTTCAGCTTCTTGGCCGGCGGGAACAGCAAAAACCCCAGGCCCAAAGCAAAGGTCAGATGAACCGCCCTGTACGAAAGTATATGCACAAC
>JAIRRL010000139.1 GCA_031255985.1 Gracilibacteraceae bacterium | reverse complement strand
AAGGACCACAGCGCCGGCGACGCTGACGGCGGGCACCGGCAAGCGGGGAAAGAGGCGGGCCAGCGGATACATGACGGCAAAACTCAGGAGCGAACCGGCGAAGCTGTATAAAAACACGGAAAAAGAACCGAAAATCCAGGCGGTCATAACGCATTTCAGCCCGACCAAAGTCAGCGCTTGGCGGCAAGGCAAAAGACAGACCCCCGCCAGCACCACCAAATTGGCGAGACCGAGTTTTATGCCCGGCACGGTAAAACTCAGCGGGATAAACCGCTCGAACCAACTGAGCGCCGCGGCCAGGCAAACGAGAGTGGCAATAAAGGCCAGCCGCCTGATTCTGACGTATTCGGGGCTGTGGATATTATCACCGTCCATCTTCGGCCCTCACTTTCCGGTAAAATTTGCCAGAAAAACTCAAACAATTCCCGCCAGCGCGAAAACCGCGGCGGCGAGGGCGGCGGCCAAAAAGATGAAATCCGCCCGCCCCAGGCGCAGGGGATAAAGGCCGGCGCGGGGGCCTTCGCCGTAACAACGGCTGATCAAAGCCACGCTCAGATGCTCCGTCCGCTCCGCCGCCCGGCGGAAAAGCGGGGTGAGCAGCATGGCCAAAACGCGGACTTTTTGGAAGGGACCGCCCTCGTCCCAACGGGCGCCGCGCGAAATCTGGGCCTGAAGGATGCGTTCCGCTTCTTCCGTCATCAGCGGCAGAAAACGGATCGCCAGAGCGAGCATAAGGGCCAGATCGCCGGGATTCAGGCCCAGGCGGCGCAGGGGGGCCAGCATGGCGGCCAGCCCTTCCATGAGGCGGATGGGGGTCGTGGTGTAAGTGAGCAAGGAGGAACCGGCGAGAAAAAATATGATCCGCGCCGCCCAAACCAGGCCGGTGAACAGCCCCTCCCGCGAAACCGTCAGCCCGCCGCCCTGCCACAGCGGCCGGCCGGGTATCGTCAGAGCCGCGACCGCGGTCATGAAAAGCAAAAAACCCGTAAAACCGCGTAACCCGCGCAAAGTTTTCGCCGGCGGCAGTCCGGCCAGCGCCGCGAGTGCGAGAGGCCAGAGGGCGAGCAGGACGTAAGCGGCCGGCGTCCGGCCGCCGGCCAGGGCGGCGAGATAAAGGACGGTCAGCGTTATTTTCGCGCGCGGGTCAAGGCGGTGAACGAGAGAATCACCGGGCAGATACCGCCCCAAACTGAAGTTAAACACCGTTTTCATCCTTCCCGGCCGTCAGACGCGCCAGAAGATGGGCCGCCATTTCGTCCACCCCCAGTATATCTTGCCTGACCGGCAGGCCCCGCCGGCGCAGGGCCTGGGCCAGCTGAACCATGACCGGCGGCGGCAGGCCGGCTTCCTCTCCCAGGAGGATTTGGGGCAACGGGCCGGCGGCGGCGGTTTTACCCGCCCGCAGGGCCAGCAGCCCGTCCGCCAGCGGCGCCGCTTCCTCCACATCGTGGGCGACGATGATCAGGGCGCGTTCCCCTCCCTCCCGCCAATGGCGCAGCCGGGTCAGCAATTGGCGGGCGGTCAGCGGATCCAGGCCGGCCAGCGGTTCGTCCAGCGCCAGCACAGAAGGCCGGGCGGCGAGAACTCCCGCCAGGGCCGCCCGGCGTTTTTCCCCGCCGGAAAGGCTCTGGGGCGGCCTGGCCAGAACCGCCGCCGGCAAACCCGCCGCCAGCCGGGCTTCCTCCACGCGGGCCGCCGTCGCCGCCGCGTCCAGCCCCTGGGCGCGGGGGGCGAAAGCAATATCTTCGCCGACAGTGGGGGCAAAGAGCTGCTGTTCCGGAAACTGCAGCGCCAGGCCCACTTCCGTCCTGGCGGCCCGCAGGGTTTTTTTATTCAGGTTTATATCCGCGCCCCGCAGCAGAATCCGGCCGCCGGCCGGCCGCAGCAGCCCGTTCAGGCAGCGGAGCAAGGTCGATTTGCCGGAGCCGGGCGGGCCGGCGACGAGCCATGTTTCCCCGGCCCGGATTTCCAGGTTCACGGCCGAGAGCGCCGCCGCGCCGCCGGGATAGGAATAGCTCAGGTTTTCCAGGCGCAGGAGAGTTTCAGCGGCCACGCGGGTTTTCCTTTTTCCGTTCCGCCCATAATCCGGCCAGGGAATCGGCGCAGGTTTCGGGGGTCAGAGCCGGCCCCGGCAGAGAATAACCAGCCGCCGCCAGTTTTTGGCGCAAAAGGCCGCAGGGAGGCGGCAGGACGCCGCAAGCGGCTATATCCGGCCGGCTCAGTATTTCCGCCGGCGGCCCGTCCCAGGCGACGGTTCCGGCGCTCAGCACGATCAGGCGCTCCGCCCGCAGGGCTTCCTCCGCCCGGTGCGTACACCACAGCACAGTCAGGTTTTTTTGCCGTCGCAGCGCGCAAACCATATCCAGGATTTCGGCCCGGCTGACCGGATCAAGCATGGCGGCAGCCTCGTCCAAGGCCAAAGCCCGGGGCCGCAGGGCCAGGACGCCGGCCAGCGCCAGTTTTTGTTTCTGGCCGCCGGACAGCTCGCCGGCATCCTTGTGCCTGAGCGCTTCCAGTCCGGTCAGGCTCAGAGCTTCCTCCACCCGCTCCCGCGTCTGCTCAGGGGAGAGGCCCAGGTTGCCGGGGCCGAAAGCCACATCTTCCTCCACGGTGGTCGCGACGATCTGGTCGTCCGGGTTTTGCCCGACCAGCCCCACCAGACGCCGGATCAGCGGCCTGTTCG
>JAIRRL010000195.1 GCA_031255985.1 Gracilibacteraceae bacterium | reverse complement strand
TACCTGGCGCCTTGGCCTGCGGTTATCTGCTGACGGTGGAAGGCAAAAAAATCTATCACGCGGGCGACACCGGTTTATCCACGGAAATGGGCTTGCTCGCGGATGAAGACCTGGATCTGGCGCTCCTGCCGATCGGGGATCGTTACACGATGGGCCCGGCGGACGCTTTGCGCGCCCTCAAATTGATCCGCCCGCAACTCGTCGTGCCTATGCACTATAACACCTGGCCGCTTATCAAACAGGACGCGGCCGGTTTTGCCGGAGCTGCGGCCGCGGCCGGAACTAAAGCCGTCATCCTTGAGCCGGGCGAATCAATTTCACTGTAAATAAATGGAAAAATATTTCGATGTCGCCGTCATTGGCGGCGGGGCCGTGGGATGCGCAATAGCGCGGGAATTGTGCCGCTATGAGCTTGCGGTCGTTCTGCTGGAAAAAGAAAGTGACGTGGGCAGAGGCGCCAGCGGCAGAAACAGCGCCGTAGTTCACGCCGGTTTCAATAATCCTCCCGGCTCTTTGGCGGCGCGGCTCTGCGTGGAGGGCTGCGCCGGTTTTGCCGCCGCCTGCCGAGAGCTGGCCGTTCCCTACCGGCGGTCGGGCAAGCTGGTTGTCGCCCTCGCGCCGGAGGATCAGCCGGTGCTGGAGCGCCTGCTTGCGCAGGGGCAAGCGAACGGCGTACCGGAGCTGGCGCTGTGGACTCCCCGGCAGGCGCGGGCGCGCGAACCCCGGCTCGATTCGCGCGGCGCTCTTTGGTCGGGCGCCACCGGCCTCACGAATCCGTTGCTCTACACGATCGCTCTGGCGGAAAACGCGCTGGCCAACGGCGCGGAGATTTGGCTGAATTTTCCCGTGGATGCCGTCGCGCGCGCGGGGGAAGGATTTATTCTCCGGGCGGGGGAACGCAGTTTGCGCGCGGCCTGGATCGTGAACGCCGCCGGCCTGTACGCGGATCGCGTGGCGGCGCTGGCCGGGGATAGCGCCTACCGGGTATACCCCTGCCGCGGAGAATATCTTGTCTTGGACAAACAGGCGGCCGCCTTGCTGAGTACGCCGGTTTATCCGGCTCCCCGGCCGGGGGTCGGCGGCCTGGGCGTACACCTGACGCCTACCGTGGACGGAAACATCCTGATTGGGCCGAGCGCCGAATACATAGACTCCCGTGCCGACACCGGCACGACCGCGGCGGTTATGACGCGGTTATGGGAGGAAGCTATGCGCCTCCTGCCGGCTCTGGCCCAAAGCCGTGTTATCGCCGCCTACGCCGGTTTGCGCTCCAAAATCATTCCGGCGGGGGAGCAGAATTTCGCTGATTTTATCGTGGAACACAGCCGCGCGGTTCCGGGCCTGATCAATCTGGTAGGCGTCGAGTCGCCGGGGCTTACGGCTTCTTTGCCGCTGGCGCGCCGGGTGATTCGTTTGCTGGACGAAAAAATGCGGTTAAAAGCCAAACCTGATTTTCAGCCGGAGCGGAAACGGGAAGGGGAATTTCGCTTTTTGCCGCCGAAGAGACGCCGGGCGGCGGCGGCGGCTGATCCGGCGGCGCGGGAGATCGTCTGCCGCTGCGAAACGGTTACGCGGCGGGAGATATTGACCGCCTTGAATAATCCGCTCGGCGCCCGCGCCCTCAATGCGGTCAAGGCCCGTTCCCGCGCCATGACCGGGCGCTGCCAGGGCGGCTACTGTCAGCGGCGCGTTGTGGCGATCATGATGGAAGAATATGGAATCAGATCGGAGGATATCAGCCTGAACGGGCCGGAATCATGGCTTTTTACCGGGGCAATGAAATGAGCGAGGAAAAAATTCTCAGACCTGACTTAGCAATTATCGGCGGCGGGCCGGCGGGCCTGGCGGCGGCGGCGGCGGCCCGAAGCGCCGGGGCGGAGAGGGTGCTGGTGCTGGAGCGGGAACCGCTGGCCGGCGGCATTTTAAATCAATGCGTCCATGACGGCTTCGGTCTCGTCCGGTTCGGGGAAAATCTGACCGGGCCGGAATATGCCGCCCGTTTTCTCCAGGCGGCGCTGGCGGCCGGCGTGGAGATTCGGCCTCAGACCATGGCGCTTGAGTTGACGGCGCAAAAACAGCTTTGGATCCTTGGCCCGCGAGGATACGTTCGGGTGGAAGCGGGCGCCGTTATTCTGGCCACGGGCTGCCGGGAACGGACGCGCGGCGCTATTCAAATTCCCGGCAGCCGTCCGGCCGGGGTGTTTACGGCGGGAGCGGCTCAGTATTACCTGAACCGGCAAAACCTGATGATCGGCCGCCGGGTGCTTATTCTCGGTTCTGGCGACATCGGGTTAATAATGGCGCGCCGTCTTACTTTAGAGGGAGCGCGGGTGCTGGCGGTGGTGGAGAAAATGCCCTATGCCGGCGGCCTGACCCGCAATATTTCCCAGTGTTTGGAAGATTATGACATCCCGCTCTATCTCAATCATACCGTCACAAAAATCGAAGGGCGGCAGCGGGTGGAGAGCGTCACCGTCGTCCGCCTGGATGAAGCGGGACGCGCGGTTTCAGGCGCGGAGCGCGTTTATGACTGCGATACCGTCATTCTTTCCGTCGGCCTGATTCCGGAAAACGAGCTGGCGCTGCAAGCAGGGGTGGAACTTAGTCCCGTTACGGGAGGCGCTATGGTCGGAGATGATTTGCAGACGAATATTCCCGGCCTGTTCGCCTGCGGCAACGCGCTCCATGTGCATGATTTGGTCGATTATGTCTCGGCGGAAGGGGAAACCGCCGCCCGGAACGCGGTCACTTTTATCAGGGCGGAGAACAGAGCGGCGGCAAGACCGCTCATTCCCGTTCGTCCGGCCGCCGGTTTACGTTATGTCATGCCTTTTTTTGTCCGGCCCGGCGCCCGCCCGCTTATATCCCTGCGCGTAAAGGAACCGCTGGGCCGGCGGCGAATTGTGGTCAAAGCGGGGGGGCGGATCCTGGCGGAGCGCAAATTTCCCCGCCTTGCGCCCGCGAAGATGGAGCGGCTGACGTTGCGGGAACCCGTGCCGCTTGCGGCGACGCTGCTTGAGGTGATGATTTATGATAGTTGAAAAAGAAATACAATGCGTAATCTGTCCCGCCGGCTGTGAGCTGCGGCTTTTTTGCGATGCGACGGCCGCCGTTCTCCACCGGCTGGAAGGGGCGGCTTGCGCCAAAGGGCGGGAATTCGCGGAACGGGAGCTGACCGACCCGCGCCGGACGCTTACCTCCACAGTGAAGGTGCGCGGCGGCCGTTTTCCTCTGGTCAGCGTTCGCAGCGCCGCCCCCCTGCCTAAACACATATTGCCGGCCGCCGTCGCCATGCTGGGCGCAATCTGGACGGAGGCGCCGGTAGCGGCCGGACAGATCATTTTGGCCGATATTATGGGCGCCGGGATAGCGCTGGTGGCGACGGAAGCCGTTGAGCGAAAAAAAAACGACGAAATTCCTGAAAAAAGAATTGTGCGCGTGACCGGTTTTTTGTATAATAGCAATCAGAGAAGAGAGACTTAGATAAAGTTCGCGCCTGTTTCAACTGCGCGATCTTTCGCTGTCGTCCATGACTCTGCCTTTGGGGCGGGTCTTGCTTGAATTGTAGATATAAGAGAGGGCGACCATGAAAAGTATTTTCGCCAGGCAGCTTACCGAAATGAAAACCAAGGTTATCACCATGTGCGAAATGGTGGGAAAATCGATTGACGACGCTGTGATCAGCTTGCGGGAGCGGGATTTGGAACTGGCGCGCCTGACTGTATCTAACGACGACGCGGTTGACGCTCTCGAAAGAGAGATCGAGCGGCTCTGTACTCATCTTATCGCTACGTGTCAGCCTTTTGCCGCGGATTTGCGCCATATCATCGCCGGCTACAAGATAATCACCGCCCTGGAGAGGATGGGCGATTTGGCGGTGGATATGGCTCTGGTCTCCTTGCGTATCGGACAGGAAAAACTGATGAAACCGCTGATCGACATCCCGGCCATGGCCAAAGAAGTGCAGCACGGAATTAAGGCCGTTATTGACGCTTATACCGGCGAAAACCTGGAAGGCGCCCGCCGGATCGCGGAAATTGACGATAAAGTGGACAAGTATTACGGGCTGATTGTCACTGAACTGTGCGAATTGATGAAACAAAACCCGGCGCTTGTGTCGCAGGGAGTGCAGCTTATTCTGGCGGCGCGCTTTTTGGAGCGGATCGGCGACTATGCCACAAACATAGGGGAGGAAGTCATATATATGTCGCTTGGGGTCAGGGAAAGCTTGAATGAGTGAGTGAGTCCTTTGTTCGAGGCGGGTGAATTATATGAACTGGCAGCAAATCTGCAATGAAAACGACGAGTTTTTTCAGGGCGGCAATTGGGCGGAAGCCGGGGAAAAAGACCGGAAAACCTTAAAACTCTCCCCCAGGTTCCGTTTCCTCAGCGCGGGCGATATGAACCTGAAAACGGGGGTAGTCGTTACGGAAGGCCAGGCGCGGGAGGACGACCTGCTGGCAAACGGCTTGGCCTGGGCAAATAAAATCAGCAACGGCGTCTGTACGAGACTGGTTTTTGTAGCCCCATCTTTTTCGCGCGTGTTTCTGAGCAGTTTGCGCCAAATCAGCGGCCGTCTCTCTTTGCGCGCGGTTTTATGGCGGGAAAAACTCCACCCCCATTTTTTCCCAGTCAATACCGGCAGTGTTTCGGCGGGGCCGGCGCCGTTTTTTGCCGGCCGGGTGATGACCTGGGAGACCTGGAGTAGCAAGTGCAACCCTGTGGCCCGTCAGCATCTGACGGCGGTACGCGCTTATTTTGATTCTCTGGCCGGAAGAAAAGTGCGCCCTGTTTTTCGCAGGAACAGCATCGTCTTTGCCTGGGGCGGCGTCAGTCTCGCCGAGGTCACCTTCACGGGCGATAAATTTGATCTGCGCACTAAAAACAAAGGCCGGAAAAACGTGATTCAGGCGCGGCAGGGTTGGGTTGACGCGGACGGCCGTCTGGACGAAGGTTTTTGCCGCGCTGTTCAGGACGCGCTCGCCTGGCTGGAAGAGCGGGAAGCGGGCGGCGGCTTGCCGGAATTGAGCGCCTTGGCTTTAAAAATGTGGCATGAACCTGATTTTATCGGAGAAACGGGGAAGCCGATCCCGTTTCCTTTGCTGAAAAAAGAACCCGGAGGCGTGCATCCCAGGGATTTTTGGTATTTTACCGGCGCGAACGGCCTCAGCGTCTATTATCCCATTCTGACGCGGCCGCTGGCATGTTTGGGCGAAGTCCTGTATTACGACGCGGTGCTGAGGGAGAACGCGCAAGAAATCAGCCGTTGGACGGGCGAAGCGGTTTGGGACGATAAAATCCGGATTATAACTTCAAAGAAACTGACGGAAGAATTGAGCCGACATCAGGAGTTTTTCCAGGAGGCGGAGCGTTTTCCGCTCGTTATCTTGCCGGAAAACTGGCGGCGAACAGGAAAGGTAAGCTGAACATATGATTGAGTATCGCAAAGCCAGACTGGCGGACGTGGAGGAAATGCTGGAACTTGTGCAGTTTTTTGCGGATAAAGGCCTTATGCTGCCGCGTTCGCGTCACGCGCTGTACGAAGGGATCAGAGAATACCAGGTGGCCCGCGTCGGCGCTAAATTGGCGGGGATTGGCGCTTTGCGCGTCCTGTGGCGCGATCTGGCGGAAATACGCACTTTGGCCACCGCGGCGGCATACCAGAAACAGGGGATCGGGCGGCGATTGGTGCAGCTTTTGCTGGCGGAAGCGGATGAAATGGACTGCAATTCGGTCTTTACCCTTACGTATCAGACCAGGTTTTTTGAGAAAATGGGATTCCACCGGGTGGAAAAAGAATCACTGCCGCAAAAAGTATGGCAGGAATGTATAAATTGCGTAAAATTTCCCAATTGTGACGAGATAGCGCTTGTGTACCCGGCGAGGGAGACGTGATTGAAGAATGTGATCATTTACACTGACGGCTCTTGCCGGGGGAATCCGGGACCCGGCGGCTGGGGCGCGGTTTTGATTTATGGCGCGGCGGTCAAGGAAATAAGCGGTTTCGCGCCGGAGACGACGAATCAGCGAATGGAATTAACCGCGGCTATACGCGCCCTCGCTCAGTTAAAAGAACCGTGCCGCGTGGAATTATACAGTGACAGCGCTTATTTGATTAACGCTTTTGAACGCGGCTGGCTGGAGAAATGGCAAAGTAACGGCTGGCTGACAGCCAAGAAGGGAGATGTGGAAAATCAGGACTTGTGGCGGGAATTGCTGGTTCTGACCGCGAAACATTCAATGAGCTGGCGCAAAGTAAAAGGACACGCCGACGATCAGCGGAATAACCGTTGCGATGAATTGGCGCGGGCGGCGGCGCGTTCCGGCGGCGATCGGCGGGCAGGCAGTTCCGGCCAGGACGAATAAGGATTAATATGGGTGAAATATGAGGATTGAAAAAGGAGTTCAGGGCGAAACATCGAATTTATGGAGCATTAGAGCGGATCAAATAACTGTTGCTAACGCTGAAGATCGGCGTTTTCGCATGGTCTGGAGGGGGAGCTTTGAATAATATTGCCTTTTTTCTCATTCCCAAAAAAGATGTAATATACCTGAATATAGGCGCCACAATGCGCCAGGCCATGGAACGTATGGAATATCACGGCTATTCCGCCGTGCCGCTGCTTGACGCCGCCGGACGCTATATCGGCACGTTGACGGAGGGGGATATACTGCGCAAACTGAAAAACACGCTTTTTTTGACCTTCAGCAATACCGACCAGATCAGGCTGGGCGAAATAGAACGCATAAAACAAAACGAGCCGGTGCGGATTGACGCGGAAATCACGGATTTGCTTTCGCGGGCCGCGACGCAAAATTTTGTGCCGGTCGTTGACGATCAGGGGGTTTTTATTGGCATAGTCCGCCGCCGGGAAATCATAGGATATTTTGCCGGTATTGTCCAGAAAAAGGAAGAGCCGCTGTCCCCAGACGCGGAAGTTTAAGGAGGAGATCACTTTGATTCAAATGAAAACGCCCCTCGTGGAAATGGACGGAGACGAAATGACGCGCGTCCTTTGGGAGAAAATAAAGGAAATACTTTTGCTTCCTTATATTGACCTGAAAACGGAATATTATGACCTCGGATTGAAACACCGGGACGAGACAGAGGACAAAGTGACGGAAGACGCGGCTTACGCCACGCTCCGCCTGGGAGTGGCGGTCAAATGCGCGACGATAACCCCGAACGCGGAGCGCGTAAGGGAGTATAGTCTGCGCGATATGTGGAAAAGTCCCAACGGGACTATTCGCGCCATTTTGGACGGAACTGTGTTTCGCGCTCCCATCCTGGCCGCCGGAATTCACCCGCTGGTAACTAATTGGCGTAAGCCGATAACCATAGCCCGTCACGCTTACGGCGACATGTACCGCGATGTGGAAGCGGTCGTGGCGGCCGGCGGCAAAGCCGAACTGGTGGTCACGGCGGCGGACGGGACGGAGACGCGCCGGCTGATTCACTCATATGACGGCGCTGCCGGCGTCGCTTTGGGGATGCATAACACGGACGCGAGCATTGCGAGTTTTGCCAGGGCCTGCTTCCGCTACGCCCTGGACGCGCGGCAGGATCTGTGGTTCGCTTCCAAGGACACTATCTCCAAAATCTATGATCATCGCTTTAAAGATATTTTCGCCGATATTTTCACGGCGGAATTCGAACAGGCTTTTAATCAGGCCGGCATTGAATATTTTTATACTCTGATCGACGACGCGGTGGCGCGGGTAATGCGTTCGGAAGGCGGCTTCGTTTGGGCGTGTAAAAACTATGACGGCGATGTGATGAGCGACATGCTGGCTTCCGCTTTCGGCAGTCTGGCCATGATGACCAGCGTCCTGGTTTCCCCGGCCGGGGTGTATGAATACGAGGCCGCGCATGGAACCGTTCAGCGGCATTATTATAAATATCTGCAAGGAGAAAAAACCTCGACCAATTCCGTCGCCACGCTGTTCGCCTGGACAGGCGCCCTGCGCAAAAGAGCGGAACTTGACGGTCTTCCGGATTTGGTCTCTTTTGCCAACCGGATGGAAAAGGCGGCGCTCGGCGTGATCGGCGCCGGAATTATGACAGGGGATTTGGCGGCCATTTCGACTTTGCCCCAGAAAACAGCGGTTGAGTCGGAGGCGTTTTTGCTGGCGGTGCGGGACGCTTTTGTCAATTCACAACAGTAAAGAACTGTCCGCCCAGAGGTGGTTTTAGATGCGGGTAAACGGTCAGGAACTGGAATTACAGGATCCGGCGACGCTCGGGGAGTTTCTCCGGGCGGAAGGCTACGCGCCTGAACGGGTCGCGGTGGAACGGAACGGCGCCGTGGTGCCGCGCCCGGACTATGACGCCGTGTGGTTGCGGGAGGACGACGAACTGGAAATAGTGTGTTTCGTGGGGGGAGGATAAGGAGCGAAAGTGGAGAACGGGCGGACGAATCAGAAGGAATTGACGCAAGACTGGCTTGAAATCGGCGGCCGGCGCTTTCGTTCACGCTTTATCCTCGGTTCTGGTAAATTTTCCCTGGACTTGACCAGGGCGGCGCTGGAAAACGGCGGGGTGGAGATCGTTACTTTGGCGGTGCGCCGGGCTAATATGGGCGGAGAGGAAAACGTACTTGATTATCTGCCGCCGGGCGTTACGCCGCTGCCGAACACGTCGGGGGCGCGCAACGCGGAGGAAGCGTTGCGCGTCGCCCGGCTGGCGCGGGAAATCGGCTGCGGGGATTTTATTAAAATAGAGGTAATTCGCGACAGCAAGTATTTGCTGCCGGATAATTATGAGACGCTCAGAGCGACAGAACTGCTGGCGCGCGAGGGTTTTATTCCTTTGCCGTATATGTATCCGGATCTGAACGCCGCGCGGGATATGGCCCAGGCGGGCGCGGCGGCCATTATGCCGCTGGGCGCGCCTATCGGCAGCAACAAGGGGCTGTTAACCAAGGAATTCATCCGGATTCTGGTCGAGGAAATAAACTTGCCTATAATCGTGGACGCGGGCATCGGCCGCCCCTCCCAGGCCTGTGAGGCGATGGAACTCGGCGCGGCCGCCGTCATGGCCAATACGGCCATTGCCACGGCGGCGAAGGTGGCGGTGATGGCCCGCGCTTTCAAACTGGCGGTGGAAGCGGGGAGATTGGGCTGGCTGGCCGGGCCGGGCCGGGTACTGGAAAGCAGGGCGGAAGCGTCAAGTCCGCTGACGGGTTTTTTGCGGGAAGACGAGACGGACTGAGGCGGGCGGAGACAGAAAAATAAAGCCTTTGGCCCAAGGGCTTGGGGATATTGAAGACGTGAGGATATTGAAGGCATGGGGATAAATCAGTGAAGGAAGAATATTTGGCCTATATGGAACAGATAGATTCACCGCTGCTGCCGGAGACGCTGGCGGTCGCGGGCGCCTTTGATTTCGCGGCCTTTACCGCGGCGGACGTGTACGGCGCTCTTGGGCGGGAGCAGCTCCGGCCGGTGGATTTAGCCGCCCTGCTGTCGCCGGCGGCGCTGCCATTGCTGGAATATGTGGCCGAGCGGGCGCAAGCGGCGACCGTTAAGCATTTTGGCGCGGCCGTTACCCTGTTTACGCCGCTATATATTGCGAACTATTGCGAAAACGAGTGCGTGTACTGCGGTTTTAACTGCCGCAATAAGATTCGACGCGGTCGGCTCAACGAAACCGAGCTGGCCGACGAAATGGAAAATATTGCCTCGACGGGCCTGAAAGAAATTCTGCTGCTGACCGGCGAGGCCCGCCGGCAGGCCGATCTGGATTATATCGGCCGGGCGGTGGCTATGGCGCGGAATTATTTCACTGTCGGCCTGGAGATCTATCCGCTCAATACAGATGAATACGCTTATTTACATAAAATGGGAGCAGATTTTGTCAGCGTTTTTCAGGAAACTTACGACCCGGAGATTTACGCGACCGCGCACCGGCGCGGGCCAAAGCGGGTTTACGCTTATCGTTTTCACGCGCAGGAACGGGCCTTGCGAGCCGGGATGCGCGGAGTGGCGGTCGGCGCTTTGCTCGGTCTGGGCGACCACCGCCGCGACGCTTTGACGGCGGCTGTACACGCCGCCTTACTGCAAAAACATTATCCGGGCGCGGAAATTTCTTTTTCCGTACCCCGGCTGCGCCCTTACGCGCGGGATACTTTGACGGATAAAGCGGGTCTGAATGACCCCCGCGGATTCAGGCTGGGGGCGGGGGTAGGGGAGAGGGAACTTTTGCAGGTAATGCTTGCTTTCCGTCTTTTTATGCCCTTTGCCGGCATTACGGTTTCCAGCCGGGAGCGGGCCGGTTTTCGTGATCATGTATTGGGGCTTTGCGCGACAAAGGTTTCCGCTGGCGTGAAGGTCGGCGTGGGCGGCCGGACGCTGGCGGAAAAAGGGGACGGGCAGTTTGAGATCGCGGATTCGCGCGGCGTTGGCGCTATGCGGGCCGCGATTCGGACGCGGGGTCTCCAGCCGGTGTTCAAGGATCATGTATATGTTTGAAAGACCGTAATATGGAAATATACGCGATGACCGCGCGCGAGCTTTGCCCGGAGAGCCTGACCGAGCGGATGGCCTTATTGGCTGCTTCCGGCTTAAACGGTATTTTGCTGCGGGAAAAAGATCTGCCGGAAGCGGAATATGTAAAACTGGCCCGGAGCGGCGCCGCCGTCTGCCGGCGGCGGGGAATCGATTTTGGTATTCACTCGCGGCCGGCGGTAGCGCGCCGGCTTGATCTTGCCTGGTTGCATCTGAGCTGGACAGGTTTTCTGGCCCTGGCGGCGCAAAAACGGACAGAAATGGGAGAATTCGCCCGTGTCGGGGTTTCCGTCCATTCTGTAGCGGAAGCTGCGCGGGCGGCGGCTTGGGGGGCGGATTATCTGCTGGCGGGACATGTGTTCCCTACAGCGAGCAAACCCGGCCGCGCCGGCCGGGGAGTGGATTTTTTGCGCACGGTGAGCGGAGCGGCCGCCGCGCCGGTTTACGCTATCGGAGGCCTTGAAGCGGACAATATAGGCGCTGTAGCGGCTAGCGGCGTTCGCGGCGTTTTTCTCATGTCGTCCTTGATGCGGGCGGCGGCGCCGGGCGAACAAATCGCCGCCCTAAAGGCTAAAGCCACCGAAAGCGAGGCGGGGCAATGAAGCCGTCTGTTGGCAGGCGATTTCTGAATACATATTTCGCCGCAAGCCTTGATCTCCGGGTACAGGCTTTTAACCTTCTGGCGTTCGCGGGCATGGCGGCGGGCGTGATTACCGCTCTGTCCGCCCTGTTCACCGGCGCGGGGCTTGCCAACGTCACCCTCAATCTTTCCGGTACGGCCGTGGGTTTTCTCTGCCTGCGTTACGCGCGCCGGACAAACCGCTACCGCGCCGGATTTTTGGTTTCCGTCGTCGCCGTGTTTGTGATCCTCTTTCCGCTCCTGTTTTTCAGCGCGGGCGGCTATCGGAGCGGTATGCCCTGTTTCTTCATTTTCGCTCTCATATTCACCGCCATCATGCTGGAAGGTAAGACCCGGACAGCCTTTATCATCTTGGAGTTTGCGCTTTACGCCGCCTGTTTCTTCATCGCTTTCTATTTCCCCGGCGCTGTACGTCATTTTGAAACGCGGTTTGACTATATGTTCGACGCCCTGACGGGCGTTGTGGTCGTCGGCGCGATACTCGTTATCATCGTGCTTTTGTATATGCGGATATACGACAGCCGGCAAAAGCGGCTGCACGAACTCAACAAGCTGAAAACCGAGTTCTTGCAGGACATCGGGCATGAAGTGCGAAATCCGCTGCAAGTCATAGCCTACGGCGTTGATTTCATGCGAAGCAGCATGGGGACGGAAGGCGGAACGGAGGAAATGCACAATGCTCTGAATATCATACAGGACAAGGCTGTGCGGCTTGGTCTCATGATAAACGGCATGGTGGATCTGGCCACCATGAGCGGCGACCCGGCAAGCCGAGCCAAGGCGGACTTCGCGGCCATGCTGCGGCAGAGCGTGGAGGATGTCCGGCCGGAGGCCGAACGGAAACATAACGCCTTGCGCGTTGAGATAGCGCCCGATTTGCCGCAAGTCTACGCAGTACCCGAGCAGCTTGCCCGCGTCCCGGTCAACCTG
>JAIRRL010000086.1 GCA_031255985.1 Gracilibacteraceae bacterium | reverse complement strand
CAGTAGTCACATTTTCTCAAAACCAGCAAACCCCGCTGTTTCCGGGCCAAGGCGCGCTATTTCAGCGAAAACGGAGCACCAATGCGCTTCGTTTTCGCTTTTCAACTGGCAAACTCGGGATATAACATGGAACGGATAAAAATTCAACCACCGGAGCAAGGCTCACAAGGGCTTTTTCTTGGGCCGCCCCACCGCCCGCGGGTACTTGGCCGGCGTTTCCCCCGTTTTGACGGCGACGACCAAAAAACGGGGGGCCGCGCCCGCCGGCGCGCAATCAACTATCTCCCGTATTTCCCCGCCGCAGAGGGCCAGGGCCGAGGCGGCTTCAGCCGCCTCGGCCCCGGCGGCCGGCCCTTTGGCCGCCAGCAGCGTCCCCCCCGGCCGGAGCAGGGGCAAAGCGTACTCGGTCAGCACGGCCAGCGGCGCTACCGCGCGGGCGGCGACGCAGGCAAAATGACCGCGCCAGCAGGCGGCGCGGCCCCAATCCTCGGCCCGGCCGGCCAAAGTCCTTACGCCCCGGAGACCGAGGGCGGCGATAACCGTTTCAATAAAAACCAGGCGCTTGCCCAAGGAATCGCCCAAGACCCATTCCGCCGCCGGCCAGGCCAGTTTAAGCGGCAAACCCGGAAATCCAGCCCCGGCGCCCAAATCCAGCATCGGGCCGGCGGAGTCGCCGGCGGCGGCCTGGGCGTAAGGCAACAAAGCCAGCGAATCCAGAAAATGCTTGCGCACAATTTCCGCCGGCTCGGTTATCGCCGTCAGGTTAATTTTCCGGTTCCAGGCCAGCAAGGCGTCGCCAAAAAAAGCGAATTGAGCCAGTTGCTCATCCGTCAGCGCCAGCCCCCAGCGCGCCGCCGCTTCCAGCCGCAATAACTCCGTCTCCGCCGGGCCGAACCGCATATTCAGTCTCCGCTCCCCCACAGCTTAAACTTCATGCCGCAATTTCGGATCCAGATAATCTCTCACCCCGTCGCCGATAAAATTAGCCCCCATCGACATGGTCAGAATCCCCAGACCCGGAAAAGTGGCAATCCACCAGTCGTTCAGATAATTAGCGCCGTCGGAAACCATCGCTCCCCACTCCGGCGCGGGCGGCGGCGAACCGAGACCGAGAAAACTGAGGCCGGAAAAAAGCAAGATCGCGTTGCCGAAATCAACCGTCGCCAGCACGACAATGGAGCCGATGCAATTAGGGAGAATCTCGTGGAAAAATATTCTAAAATTAGAAGCTCCCAGTGATTTGGCCGCTTCAACATATTCGTTCGAGCGCGTCTGGATAACCATGCTGCGCATGACGCGGGCGTAATTGGGCCACCAGATGATGACCATCGCCAGCAAGGTGTGAAAAAGACTGGGACCCAGCGCGGCGGAAATGACCATGGCGAGGATTATCGTCGGAAAAGCCTGTACGAGTTCCGCGCCGCGCATCATGATTTCGTCGGCCGCGCCCCCCAAATAACCGGCGACGCCGCCGTAAATAACCCCGACCACGGAAGCGAGCAGAATGGTCACAAAACCGGCCCCGATGGAAATGCGGCTGCCCGCCAGCACCCGGCTCAGAATATCACGCCCCAGACTGTCCGTCCCGCAAAGATGAGCGGAACTCGGTTTTTGAAACCGGGCCGTCATATCCTGGGCCAGCGGATCGTAAGGCGTAATCAGCGGCGCCAGCAGGGCGATCAGCACCCAAAAGGCGCACAAGACCAAACCGGCAGTAAACAGGCGGTTGCGGCGCAGCAGCGATCTGATCATCGATCATACCTCACGCGCGGATCAAGCAAGCCGTAGAGAATATCCACCGCGAGATTGATCAGGACATAATTGACGGCGATGAGCAGCGATACGCCGACGATAGCCGGAAAATCGAGATTTTTCGCCGATTGGTAGGCGTATTGCCCGATACCGGGCCAGGCAAAAATAGTTTCAACGAAGACCATGCCGGACAGGAGATTGCCAAAACCAACCCCGATGACGGTGACGACAGGGATCAGGGCGTTGCCGAGGGCGTGTTTGCGGATGACGTTTTTTTCCGCCAGCCCTTTGGCCCGCGCCGTGCGGATAAAATCCAAAGAAAGAATTTCCAGCAGGCTGGAGCGCGTGGTGCGCGTGATCAGGCCCATCGTGAACATGCCCAGGCAAATGCTGGGCAAGGCAAGATGACTGAGGGCGTCGGCCAGAAGCCCCCAGTCTCCCGCGCGCAAAGCGTCCACAGTGTAAAGGCCCGACCAGGTTTCGGGCGGCGCCACGCGGGGGGAGATGCGTCCCGGACCGGGAGCGACGCCAAAACCCAGGTAAAAGATGAAAAGCATGATGAGCGCCAGCCAGAACGAGGGGACGGAAACGCCGAACACGGAAACGCCGCGCAAAAGGTGATCGGCGACGCTGTTGCGCCTTATGGCGGAAATAACGCCAAACAAGACGCCGAATAAAGAAGCGAAGACTATGCCGAAGGTCGCCAGCTCAAAAGTCGCGGGAAAATAGCGGGCCAGATCGGCGGCCACAGGGCGCTGCGTCCTGATGGACAGGCCCAGATCTCCCTGCACAAGATTAGACATATATGTAAAATACTGGCGATATAGGGGCTGATCCAAGCCCCATTTGGCCCGGAAAGCCTCCACCATTTCCTCGTTTCCCAAATTGCGCTGGCTGAGATTAGCGACCACCGGGTCGCTGGGTACGGCGTGGGACAACAGAAATACCACGACAGTCACGCCCAGCATGAGAAAAATCAAAAAAACCAAACGGCGCAAAATATAGCGAAGCATATTTTCCTTCCCCAAAAAGCGGATATCCGCCCCTGTGATAATTTAGACGCTTCCGGCCGGCGCAAGCTGCCGGCGCAGGCGGGCGGCATAGCGCCGCCCGCCGCCGCCCGCGTCAAGGCCGCGATCAGAGCAGCCGGGCGATCAAGACCGCGGGATCGACGACTTCGACGCCCTGATCGGGAGCCAGATCTTTCACCCCGTCTTCCATCATAGTCAGGCAATAGGGGCAGTTCACGCCGATGGCCTGCGGCGCCTTATCCAGCGCCTGCCGCGCCCGCAGCAAATTGACCCGTTCGTCCGCGTCTTCCTCCAGCCACATGCGCGCCCCGCCGGCCCCGCAGCAGAAACTCCGGTCCCTGTGCCGCTCCATCTCGCAAAGCTCCAGACCGGGAATCAGGCGAAACAGCGCCCTGGGCGCTTCGTACTCGCCCTGATAGCGGCCCAGATAGCAGGAATCATGAACGACCACCCGCTGCGGCGAGGCGGGGGCGGCGCCGGCCGGGATTTGCAGGCGTCCTTCCTGAACCAGCCGCCAAATCAACTGGGTATGATGCACAACCTCGAAATTCCCGCCAAAGGCCGGATACTCGTTTTTCAGGGTGTTCAGGCAATGGGGGCAGGCCGTGACGATCCGGCGCGCCTGGCGCTGGTTCAGCATGGCCACGTTTTCCTCGGCCATGAGACGGAAAAGATACTCATTGCCGGCCCGGCGGACAAAATCGCCGCAGCATTTTTCCTCCGGGCCGAGAATGGCAAAACTTACGCCGGCCGTCTCCAGAATTTTGGCCACCGCTTCGCTGACCTTTTTCGCGCTGTTGTCAAAAGAACCGGCGCAGCCGACCCAAAACAGATACTCCGGCTCCGTCGCCTCTTTCCAGAGAGGAACCGCCAGAGGCTTGCCCCAGGCTCCGCGTTCGCTCCAACTAACGCCCCAAGGGTTGAATTTGCTCTCGACGTTCCGGAAAGCCAGGCGCAGCTCCGGCGCGTAATTATCTTCATTCATCACCGCAAAGCGGCGCATATCGATGATTTTTTGCACATGCTCATTGGCGACGGGACATAAATTCTGGCAGGAACCGCAAGTAGCGCAGGCCCAGAGCGCTTCCGGGTCAACCACATCCCCCACCAGGCGGCGGCCGAGGACTTCCGCCTCCGGATCAAGGCGCGTCAGTTCGGTCAAACGTTCCGGCGTAAGATCCTTCGTGCTTTGCAGGCCGTGGCGGAGCAAAACGGCGCCTTTTTCCAGCAAATGCTCCTTCAAAGTGCGGCAGATCAGTTTTTTCGGGTTCAGGGGCTTGCCGCTCAGGTTGGCCGGGCAACTGTCCATACAGCGCCCGCATTCGCCGCAGGCAAAACTGTCCAGGAGCTGCTTCCAGGTGAAGGCCTCGATCCGCCCCACCCCGTACTCGTCTACCTCCTCCGCCAGCGGGTCAAAAGTCGGGATTTGGGCGCCGGCAGGCTGCAAAGAGGCGAAATAGCCGTTAAACGGAGCGGCCAGCACATGGAGATGTTTGGAGTTGGGAATATAGATAAAAAAGCCAAAGAATACGAACACATGCAACCACCAGACCATATCCCGGAACATGGCTAAAGCCGCCGGTTCCAATCCGGTGAGAAAGACCGAGGCAAAAAACGGATAACCGACCGTCAGGCGGAAAGCGGCGACAGCCCCGCCCTCAGCCAGAGCCAGCTTCGCCGCTCCGACCAGCCAGTCGGTCAGAATAACCGCCAGCACTAAAATGACCACGAGCGCGGCTTCCGAGGTGCGGTACAGCCGCCGGGGCTTTAAGACCCAGCGGCGGATGAGACCAATGAAAAGGCCGACGACAACGAGCAAGGAAAGCGCGTCTTTGATCAGATAAAAATACGGATTGTCTCCCAATAGCGGCACGACGAGATCGGGGAAAATACCTTCAAGCAATAAGGGTATTTCTCCCAGGACGATGAAGATAAAACCCCAAAAGACGAAAAGATGAATAACGCCGTAAAATTCCCGCAGCATCTTGCCTTGCAGCGGAATCAGCATGATAAAATTGCCCAGCCGCCGGAGAGGATTGTCAAAACGGTTTTCCGGCGCGCCGAGTTTCAGTATCCGCAATTTCCGGCTCAAGGCGCTGACAAAAAGCGCCAAAGTCACTATAGTCAGAACTAAAAAAATAATCCCTTGCGGATTGCGCAATTCAAGCACCTACTTTCGTTTCAGCCGCCGCGCTTTTTCGCGACTCCCGTATTTTCTCCGTGAGCAGCGGCGCGATAACGTGCAGATCTCCCACGAGGCCGTAAGTGGCGACGCGGAAAATCGGCGCGGCCGGGTCGTTATTTATGGCGACGATGGTTTCAGACGCGCTCATACCGGCCAAGTGCTGGATAGCGCCGGAAATGCCGCAGGCGATATAAAGGCGGGGGGAAACGGTTTTACCGGTCTGACCGACCTGCCGGTATTGCGGGGTCCAGCCGGCGTCCACCGCGGCGCGGGAGGCGCCGGCCACTCCGCCCAGCGCTTCCGCCAGTTCCTCAATCAAATGGTAATGTTCCGGCCCGCCGATACCGCGGCCGCCGGAAACTATGATTTCCGCGTCCTCCAGGTTAACGTCCCGCCCTAAACCGCGCACCACGTCCAAAATACGGGTGCCTATCTTCTCTTCGCTCAAACTGCCGGTGAAGCGGACGATCTCTCCCTCGCGCCCGTGATCCGGAGCGGCGATTTTCATCACTTTCGGCCGGACGGTCGCCATCTGCGGCCGATGATTCGGGCACAGAATAGTCGCCATCACGTTGCCGCCGAAAGCCGGCCGGGTCTGCATCAGCAATTTGGTCTCCGGATCTATGGCAAGCGAAGTGCAGTCCGCCGTCAGGCCGGTGTTGATCCGCACGGCGATGCGGGCGGCGAAATCCCGCCCGTTATTCGTCGCCCCGTACAGGATGACCGCCGGTTTATAACGGCGAATGAGCCGCACCAGAGCGTCGGTGTAGGCGTCGGTGCGATAGCGCCGGTAAAGCGGGTCGTCAGCCAGGTAAACCTTGTCGGCGCCATAGGCGAAGCACTCGCGGGCCATAGCCTCGACCCCGTCTCCCAGCAACACTCCCGCCAGTTCCGTCTGCAATTCGTCCGCCAGCTTGCGCCCTTCGCTCAGGAGTTCCAGCGAAACCTGGCCAACGCGCCCGTCGCTTTGTTCGATAAAAACCCAGACGCCCTGATAATCCTGGATTTTTACCGGCGCCGTCTTTCTCGGTTTTCTGATCAGCTCAATCGCCTTATGAGGACAAACGCGCACGCAGGCGCCGCAGCTTGTACAGGTTTCCAGGGCGGCGGCCGCGCCGTCCACGATTTCCAGCGCCCCAAAAGGACAGCGTTCCAGGCAGGCGCCGCAGCCGTCGCATAATTCCTTGTGAATGATCAGGCTCATTTTCCCTCTCCTTCAAATAATTTCCGCGTCCCGCAACTTAGCCAGCAAGAGATCGCATAAACCCTCCGCGGTCGCGGCTTCAAGCATTTCGCTCCGCCGCCGGGTTTCGGGGGTGAAAATTCGCGTGACCTGGGTCGGCGAGCCGTTAAGCCCTATTTTTTCTTCCGGCGCTTCAATATCCGCGGCGTTCCAGGCGGTGATCGCGGCGCGCCGCGCCCGCACCGAAGCTTTGACGCTGGGATAGCGGGGTTCCCCGATCGTTTTTTCCACAGCCAACAGCACCGGTCTGGAGGCGCGCACCAACTCATAACCGCCTTCACAAACCCGTTCCACCATCAGATAATCCGCGCGCGCCTCTCTTATTTTCTGGACGTTGGTGACTTGGGTCAGGCCCAGATGTTCGGCGATGCCCGGCCCTACTTGCGCCGTGTCCCCGTCAATCGCCATTTTGCCGCAGAAAATGAGATCGGCCCCTATTTTGGCAATAGCGCGCGCAAGCGCGAAAGAGGTGGCTAAGGTGTCCGCGCCGGCAAAAGCCCGGTCGCTGATAAGTACCGCTTCATCGGCGCCCATAGCCAGACATTTGCGCAAAGCCGCCTCCGCCTGAGGCGGTCCCATGCTGAGGGCGACGACTGTGCCGCCGTAATCCCGCCGGAAGCGCAAAGCCGCTTCCATGGCGCATTCGTCAAAGGGGTTGACTATGCTCGGCACTCCTTCTCGAATCAATGTGTTCTTCACCGGATCAATCCTGACTTCGGTCGTGTCCGGCACCTGTTTGACGCATACCACGATTCGCATGAACTTTCCCTCATCAAAATTATTTTTTCCGCCGCGGCTGCAAATGCTTCCGCGCCTGGGCCGCTTTTGCTTCCGCCGCCGCAGGTCGTCGTTAAAGGCTCAACGAGCAGACTGCCATAATGCCTATGTTGTTAGTCAGTGTATCAAATTCAGAGAAATCTGTCAAGCGCCGCCGGAAATTGCCTACGGCATACGGCTCCGGTCGCGGCTTGGGGGCGCGTCTCCGGTCGCGGCTTGAAAAGCGGCGGCGGCGGTGGTATACTTAAATAAGGCAAATATAACTTGATTTCAGGGGCGAAGATCAATGATTAAACCGTTACCGGCACAGGAAGCTTACGCGGAAGCGCTTCGCTTTATCCGCTCCCTGACGGCTTTCGGGGTGAATCTGGGCCTGGGGCGCATGGAAGCGCTGCTGGCCCGTTTAGGGCGGCCGGAGCGCGGACTGCCCGTTATTCATATCGGCGGCACAAACGGCAAAGGTTCCGTGCTGGCTTTGCTGCAAAGCATACTCGTCCAGGCCGGCCATACGGTCGGAGCTTTCACCTCCCCCCATCTGGAGGATTATCGCGAGCGGATCACTGTAAACGGGGCCATGATCAGTCCCGGCGACACAGTAGCGGGGATTGAAAAAATGAAGCCGCTGCTGGCGGAACTGCTGAAAGACGGCGGCGAACACCCGACGGAATTCGAGGTGTCCACTGCGCTGGCGCTGGATTATTTCGCCTCGCGGCGGCCGGATTATGTCCTGCTGGAAGTGGGATTGGGCGGCGCGATTGACTCGACCAACGTCGTGACGCCGCTTATCTCCGTTTTGACGAGCATCAGCTTTGATCATCCCGATTATCTCGGAGACACGCTGGAAAAAATTGCCAAAGTGAAGGCCGGAATCATCAAGCCCGGCGTGCCGGTGATTTCCGCGCCGCAACCGCCGGCAGTCATGCGGATTTTGCGCCAAACGGCGGCGGAGCTGGACTGCCGCCTGATTGAGGTGGGGCGGGACGTCAAATGGACTCAGGCGGGGCGGCGGCCGGGCGACAGCATGGACTATTACAGTCCCGGCCGGATTCACGCCGGCCTGGAAATAGGTCTGCGGGGCGAACATCAGCGTTTGAACGCCGCCGTAGCGCTGACGGCGGCGGAATGGCTGCGGCAGGAGCGGGGGGCGCGCGTCACGCCGGGCGCGGTCAGGCGGGGTCTGGCGGCGGCGGAATGGCCGGGCCGGCAGGAATTGATTTTCTGCGGCGGCAGAAGATTTTTGCTGGACGGCGCCCACAACGAAGCGGCTATGCGAACGCTGGCCGCCGCTCTCACGGAATACGCCGGCGCGGCTTACCGGCGCGACCGTCTGATTCTCTGTCTCGGCGTCCTGGCCGACAAGGAAATCGCCAAAATAGCCGCTCTCATCGTTCCTCTGGCCGACCGGGTGATAGTGACGCGCCCGGATTCGCCCAGGGCCGCCTTTGCGGAAACGGCCGCCCTGGCCGCCGCCTGCGCCGGGGCGGAGCGGGTGGAAGCGATTGAGAACCCTAGCGCCGCCCTGGCGGCTTGCCGGCGGGAAGCGGGAGTAAACGACCTGATTTGCGTGACGGGTTCGTTTTATTTGGTGGGCGCCGCGCGCAGCTATCTGACCGGCCGGGCGGCGGGCGGGGAAAAGGAGGAGGACAGTTAATTGAAGTTTGTGAAAATTCCTCTGGCGACGATCATGCGTATGTCTGTTTATTCACGTTATTTAATTCAGATGGATAAGGAGGGAAAGGAAACGGTTTCCTCCGCCGATATAGCCGCCGGGGCGAGCGTCACGCCGGCGCAGGTGCGCAAGGATTTGGCTTATTTCGGCGAATTCGGCGTCCGGGGCGTCGGCTATCGGATCAAAGACCTGATCGAACACATTAAAGAGATCCTGAACCTGAACAACGAATGGCGGCTGGCTCTGGTCGGGGTCGGCAGCCTGGGCCGGGCTTTGATCGCTTATCAGGGCTTTCGGGAGAACGGGTTTGTGGTCAGTTGCGCTTTTGACAGCGACCCGACCAAAATCGGCGAATTTTTCGCGGGGGTAGAAGTGTTCGCCGCCGACCGTATCCGAGAAGTGGCGCGGCAGCGGGAAGCGGACATCGGCGTCATCTGCGTGCCGGCCCCTGAAGCCCAAAGCGCGGCGGACGCCCTTGTGGCCGGCGGGGTAAAGTCTATACTTAATTTTGCCCCCGCCAGTCTGACGGCGCCGTTTTCCGTCCACGTGCGGCATGTGGATCTGGCTTCGCAACTGGAAGCGCTGGCTTTTTTGCTGGGTGATCCCCGGCATGGATAATACCCCGGTAAAACTGAGTCCCCGCCTGACGGCGGTGGCCGCCCATGTGCCGGCCGGCGCCCGTTTGGGCGACGTCGGCACGGATCACGCCCTGCTGCCGATTTTTCTCACCCTGACGGGCGGGATCCGTTCGGCTATAGGCACGGACGTCCGGGCCGGGCCGCTGGCAGCCGGACGCCGGAATGTGGCCCGGCGCGGTCTGAAAGACCGCGTCGCCTTGCGGCTGGGCGACGGGCTGACGCCGCTCCGCCGCGGCGAAGCGGACGCCGTGACTATAGCCGGCATGGGCGGCGCCCTGATGCTGGCGATATTGACCCCGAAGCAGGAAGCCCTGGCCGGAACCCAGACTCTGGTGCTGCAGCCCCAGGGCGGGGAGAGCGCCTTGCGCCGCGCCCTCCTGGCCCGGCGCTGGCGCTTGGCGGCGGAGGAGCTGACGGAGGACGGCGGCCGGATTTACACGGTCATGCGCTGGGAGCGCGGCCCGGCGACTGATCAGGCGGGGACGGAGACGGGGGCGGGCGAGACGGCGGACTGGCCGGACGGCCGCCCCCGGCCGGAATTCTGGGCGGAGTACGGGCCGATGCTGCCCGCCGCCGCCGGCCCGCTTTTCCGGCGGGTTTTACAGGCAGAAAGCGGGCGGCTGCGGCGGGCGGCCACCCGCTTGGCACAAGCGGGGCGAACAGCGGCGGCCGAGGAACGGCTCGCTCAGCTACGCCGCCGCCTTATTATATGGGAGGAAATGGAAAAATGGCTGTATCCGTCGGATTGATCGAACAGTTGATTGAAGAGACGGCGCCCAAAGCCTGGGCGGAGAGCTGGGATAACCCCGGCCTGCTCGTGGGGGACGGGAAACAGGAGGTCGGCGCTATACTCGTCGCCCTGGACGGCGTGCCCGCCGTAGTCGATGAGGCCGCCGCCCTGGGGGCGGAACTGATCGTAGCTCATCACCCCCTCCTTTTTCAACCGCTGCGCAATCTGCGCGCAGACAACCCGGCCGCCCAGGTCCCCCTCAGTCTCTGCCGCCGCGGCATCGCCTACCTGGCCGCTCACACCAACCTGGATCAGTCGCCTCTCTCCGCCAGTCTGGCTTTCGGCCGAGCGCTGGCTTTGACAGAAACGGATTTTCTGGAGACGACGGGAACTGACGATCTGTTCAAAATCGTTGTTTACGTCCCGCCCGCCCAAGCGGAAAATCTGCGCCGGGCCTTGGCGGCCGCGGGCGTCGGGGCGGGGACGACAAGCGGCCCCCACAGCGACGCTTACGCGGAATGTTTTTTTCAAACGGAAGGGGAAGGGATGTTTCGCCCCCTCCCCGGCGCGACCCCTTACAGCGGCCGGGTGGGCGATTTGACCCGCGTGCCGGAGACGCGCCTGGAAAGCGTGACGGCGGCCAAAAACCTGAAACGGGCGCTGCGGGCCTTGCGCCGGTCTCATCCTTACGAAGAACCGGCTTATGACGTCATTCCCCTGGCCAACGAGGGAAAACGGCGCGGCTACGGTCTTTTCGGCCGTCTGCCTGAAACCGTGCCGCTGCGCGTCGCGCGGGATAATTTTCTCGCCGCCCTGAGCGCCCCTGACGCCGCTCTTTGGGCGCAACGCTATGATTTATCCGCTATCCGCTGGTTCGGGCCGCCGGATCATCCGGTGCGGCGCGTGGCCGTCAGCAACGGCGGCGGCAACAGCCTGGCCGCCAAAGCGAGACGGCGCGGGGCGGATCTCTTTATCACCGGGGAATTGGATTACCACCAGCGGCTTGACTGTTTGACCCAGGGAACGGCCGTGGCGGAGATGGGCCATTTTTTGAGCGAAGCGCCGATGCTGACCGCGCTGGCGGACTATTTACGCGGGCGGCGGGAATTAGCCGGGGTCACGGTGACAGTCAGCCGGCAGGAATTTTAAACCGGCCGGCGGCTGCTTGCATCGCCGCCGCCGGTTTCTCTCAAGGCCGTCTTCTCTCAGCCCTTGTAAGGACATTCTTCCCGCATGGGGCAAACAAGACAGCGGCTTGCCGCCCCGGCGCCGCGGCATACCGGCCGGGGCTTCGTCCCGGCGCCGAATACGGCAGTCACCGATTTGCGCGGAACCAGAATGTTTGTCGCTGTCACGCTGAGACCGATCCGGCGCGGCGCGTCCAAAAGCCGGACGACCACCGGCTGCGCCGCCAGCGGCAAATCGCCGTAACCGGGGCTGAAGCGCGAAGTGAAATAAATTTTTTCCTTGCCCTCGCCGGCGCGGTTTCGCTGGATTTCCGCCTCCGCCCCGTCCATAACCTGCTCCACCAAAGCGGTGGCGCAGGCGTCCATGAAGACGCCGGCCAAAATATCAGTCAGGGCCGTGCGCCGAAGCAGCGCGTCCACGTCGGCCCCCAGCGTCGCCGCCAGTAAAAAAGCCTCGCCGCAGCCGCTCAAGTGCCGAACAATACTTGCGCCGGGCAAAAAAAGCGCGCCCTCCAGCTCACAGCCGCCCTCTGTTACCAGCAAAGGCCAGCAAGCGTAAATATAACGCGGGCGGGCCGCTTGCGTCACGCTGCGGGCCGCGGCCCGCAGCCGTTCCGCCATAACCGCGTCGGGCGCTTCCTTATAACCAAGATAGCGGGCGGCTTCCGCCAGGTCAACCGTCCAGCTTTTGCCGTCGCCGCCGTCGGCGCTCACCGCGCGCTTCCGCCGTCTTTTGCCGCCCTGGCCGGCAAAAGAGCGGCTATTTCCCGCGCCACTGCCGCGTCGTTCATCGTGTACAGATGAATACCCTCCGCGCCGTTAGCCAGCAAATCGGCTATCTGGGCGGCGGCGTAAGCGACCCCGGCCCGGCGCAAAGCCTGCGGATCGTGTTCCCAGCGGCTCATAATTTTAGCCAGGGCCGACGGGATACTCGCCCCGCAAAGAGAGACCATACGCTGAATTTGCCTGACGTTGAGAACGGGCATGATCCCAGCCTCAATCCGCGCCGTCACCCCTATCGCTCTGGCCCGGCGGACAAAATCGAAGAAAATCGCGTTGTCAAAGAACAACTGGCTGATCAAATGCCCGGCCCCCGCTTCCGTTTTGGCCAGCAAGCGGCGCAAATCCTCCGCCGGCGAAGGCGCTTCTACATGTCCTTCCGGGTAGCAGGCCGCGCTCAGATGAAAATCACCGTCCTGCTCGCGGATAAAACGAATGAGATCGACCGCGTAAGGGAAATCCCATTTGCGCTCGCCTTCAGGGCTGACGTCGCCGCGCAGGGCCAAAATATTGAGAACGCCCCGTTCGCGCAGCCGGACCAGATATTGGCCCACATCCGCCCGCGTACTATTAACGCAGGTCAAATGAGCGACGGCGGGTACGCCCAGTTCCGCCTGCACAAAAGAAGCGATATCCACAGTCGTGCTGTCGGCCGGATTGCCGCCCGCGCCGTAAGTCACGCTGATAAAATCCGGGTTGAGTTCCCGCAGCTCCTTCAGAGCCGCATAAATTTTCTCGATCGGGCCGTCTTTTTTGGGCGGAAAAACTTCCAGCGAAAAAACGGCGCGCCCTTCCACGAAAATATTATCAATTTTTTCAATTTTATCTATCTTGCTAACTTCATCTACCTTATCTACCTTGTCAACTTTATTCATTTTGTCTACTTTTTCTATTTTTTCCATTGCTTTCGATTCCTCTTACTCTTACTCTTACTCTTACTCGACGAAGGCGGACTGACGCCCGCAAGCCAAAACTCAAGCGCGTCAGCCCGCTTCAGTCTGATCGAATAGTCCGCGCCGCGCGCCGCGTCGAGGCCAATTCCTTTAATCCCACAGGCGCTCCAGCGCCGCGCGCGGATCCGCCGCGCCGGTGACCGGCCGGCCCACGACCAACAAGGAACTG
>JAIRRL010000079.1 GCA_031255985.1 Gracilibacteraceae bacterium | reverse complement strand
GCTTCGGCCCGGAGCGGCCAGCTTCAGATCAGTTTTCTTTCCAGCGCCGCCCGTAAGGCTTCCGCCGTCGTTTCCGCGCCGAGCTTGATATAGACCATGTTGAGCAGCGATTTCACCGTATTGACGGACAAATTGAGATGCGCGGCGCTTTCGGCGCGGGAAAGCCCGTGGTACATATCGATGAGAACGTCTCTTTCCCTGGAGGAAAGGGCCACTTCGTCGTCCAGGCGGTGCTGGCGGCGAAAAGCTTCCGCTACGGCCAGCTGCCTTTTGGCGTAAGTGGTCGATTTTTTGTTAATTTTTTCCAGCCATTGGGGCGGCAGGTCGGAACTTCCGCTTTTCAGGGCCGCCGCCGTCAAGGTGCGCATATCCTTGCCCATTTCAATAAAAGGCAGGTCGAAGCCGTCGCCGCGGGCGAGCGCGTAGGCCTCAGCCAGAGCGGCCAGGGCGCCCGCCTGATCTCGCGTCTGGTACAGGCAGACGGCCTGGGTCACTTTGCGTTCCAGCCGCCCGAACAGCACGCCGCTCTCGCTTTCGCTTTCCCTGGCCAAAAAAGCCAGCAAGTCATAATAGCGCTCCTCGGCGTGGTATAATTTCACCCGGATCTGGTTGGCGAATTCCGTCAAAAACGAGGTCATGCCGCTCTCGGTCAGATCGCCGCGCAGCCATTCCGCCACGCCGCGCCGCCGGCCGACCAGAATGTAATACCAGGCGGTCACGATATCGTAGGTGGCGTGGCGCGTGAGATATTCCTCCACTTCCAGCTGTTTTTCCAATTTTTGGAGAGAGGCGGCGCAGCCAGCGGCGTCGCCTTTGGCGGCGGCGAGGCGCAGGAGGTAGAACAGCGCCCGGTTCACGACTTCGTCCTGGCCGTGGTCGCCGGCCTTATGCCGGGCGAGTTCCAAAAACGGCGCCGCTTTTTTAAAATCAGCCTTATAAAAAAACAGTTCGCCTCTGGCCAGATCATCCAAACCGGACATGCAGCCGCCCATCGCGTTGGCGGCGCGCGGCGCGGCGCGGGTGAGAGCGGCGATATATTCCTCATGGGCGCCGGGGCGGGTCGAACCCACCATGGAGGCCCAGGGACCGACGGCCATTTTCGCGGGCTGGCCCTTGATCTCGTAGGGGGAAAGGCTGTAGTAATAATCAGCGCGGGCCATCGGCTGGTCAAAATCATAGCGGTCCGTCTCCGGCGCGGTGACGAAACCGGTGATGGCGACGGCTTCGTAAGCGCCGGCCAGAACCTGGTTATTGAAGGGCGAAGGCGGCAGGGCGGAAAAATGCCGTATGTGGCGGTCGCATTCGGCCAGCGCCTCCTGGGTGCGGCGGCCGCTCATGAGCAGACGGCAGTGCAGCACGTAATACAGGACGTTTTTTTCCACCGTGCCGGGCGGGGCGGCGTCCAGGACGTTGAGGACAAAATTGGCGCTGTCTTCGGGCACCTGCATGGTCCAGCCGCGGGCGACGTTGATGACGGCGTCGTAATCCCCCGCTTTTTCATAATAGGAAATGGCGTCTATTTTCTGCCCGTGTTCCTCGCTCCAGCGGGCCGCCGCCAGCAGAGTCTCTTTGGTCGCGGCCGGGGAAAGGCGGTCTTGCCTTTCCTGGAGGAATTCCTGGAACAGCTGATGAATGTGGAACGAGTCGAGATAGGCGTCATAATGGATAAAAGAAACCGACGACTCAAGCAGCGTGACATCGTCGCCGACTATGGCGCGCGCCAGCTCCACCGGCGCCTGACTGAGCAAGGAAATCTTCAGCAGGGATTCCTGATTTTGCCGGCTGAATTTGTCAAATATTTCCTTTTCCAGCAGGGCGAAAATCCGCCGCCGCATGGCGGAGCGGGCGTAGCTTTCGTAGATGCCGGTCGTTTTCAGGGAAAGGGCGACGAGATTGACGGCGAAAGCCCAGCCGCCCGTGTCGCGGTAAATGGCGGCGACCAAGGAGCGGGAATGAGGGGCGCTGATTTTTTCCAGCAGCAGGGCGACTTCGCTTTCCGTGAAGCAGAGTTCGCTCGCCGTGACATAGGCGATCCTCTCCAGCGGCATTTCCTGGCGGATGCTGGAACGGGCGCGGGTGATAAAAACCATTTTTATATTGAGAAAGGCGTTGACATTGAGGACAAGAAAACGCTGTACGCTTTCGGAGCGCAGAAGGTGAAAATCGTCGAAAACCAGAACATATTGCCTTTCCGGCGACAGGGCGTCCCGCAGTCTTTGCTGGAAAATCTCGTTTTCGGTCACTGTCGCCGGAAAACCGTCCCGCCGCATGGCGGCGGCGAGGCCGGTCTCGAAGCGCTGGAAGGCGCCGGCCAGGTTTTCCCAGAATCTCATCTCCAGATTATCCCGCTCCGCCAATTGAATCCAGACGGTCGTAAAAGGACGGCGGCGCAGATAGTCATATACAGCCTGTGTTTTGCCGTAACCGGCGCCGGCTATGACGGCGAGGGCCTGGCATTCGCTCAGGCCCCGTTCCAAGAGGGCGTCCAGACGCGGACGCGATAAGAGCGTTTGACCGCCCGCAGCGCCGGCCGCGTGATCGGGAAACAGGGTACTCATCAGCTCTCCTCCAACTCAGACCAAGACGCAAATTATGTAAGCTGAATGCGCGAATAATATGCTGCGCCTAAATACGTAAAAACGTATCAGGATTTATATATTTTATTCGCCTTCTTTTCCCAATTTCCTTCCAAAAGCGGAAATGTTTTTTGCTATTCTTGTTGACCGTTTTTTGACGTAAGCCCGAAACTGAAACCGCTAAATCAGCCCTGCGAAGACGGCGCGGTTGCACGCGCTTCGGCAGATCTGGCGGCCTGCTGTTCCGCCACGATTTCGTCAAGCTCGTCAAGCACTCCTTCGTCTCCAGTGAGATGGAACGACTCGTATCCGACTTCAAGAAGATGAAGGATGTGATATTGCTTATCCCTCTCAACGAACTGCAACGGCGTAAGTTCATGCCGCCGCATGTATTTCCGCGCGATGCCCACCTGAAAGTAGGCAACTTCATTGAACTTTCTTGTTTCCATCTTTATACCTCCAGCCAGCTTTCCCAGTCGCCGGACAACTCAGCGTCCAGCATATCCTCCACATAGGGGGCCGCTTCGAGATAGAGGAAAGACTTATTCACTTCTTTCATCGGATTATCCCCCTTCCTTTGAACCGGAGCAGGTCAGCAGCGCGCTGTGTCCCAAAGAAAAACTGCCACGGAAGGTTATCCGGCTCGACCAACGCAAGCAACGCATCAATGGCCTTATCCGTCAGAATACTGGTCATTAGCGTTGTCAACTCGTCCCCTTGTTGATGTCGGCGCTCTTCCCGCTTTTGACCCACTCGTCAATATCGGAAATCTTAAAGCGCCATTGCTTGCCAATCTTATGAGCAGGGATTTCGCCTCTTCGTATCCAGATTCGGATGGTGTCCCTGTGAACCTGAATATGCTCGGCGATCTCCTCAATGCTTGACCACTTTTCTGGTTCGTATGACATAGGGGTTACCGCCTTTCTTCCCAAGGTGACAGCATGGATCCTTAAGCAGATATGATATCACAAATTGCTTGATATTTCAAGAATTGCTTTGCGCAACTATGAATTGATATGAATATGTGTTAATTTAAGTGGACACAGACCTTCTGCTTTGCAAAAACACATTGGTTCGAGAGTCCGCATGTCCTGTCGCGCCCATTGTCGCGGGTTGTCGCGGGCAAATTCCGATTGCCTGTTTGTCGAAAATATGGTAGAATAGCTCATCATAAGCGATTGCAAATACGCGCCGATAGGCGTTGCTGGGCAAATCCCGGAGGACGCTGCTTGAACGGCGTATAGCCGCCCTGAAAATTGCGCTTGCGCCTGCTCGCCTTGCGTGACGAACTGCGGGGCAAATCGGAGCGCGGCCGGTTTTCCGCGCCGGAGAACCTCCACCTGACGCTGACGTTCCTGGGTGAGTGCGACGGCAAGCAGATAGCCGCCGCTAAGTCTGATATCGCCGCCTTCCGGCTTGAATATTAAGGCGCGGCGTGGATTGCGTTTGCCGGTCCGGCGTGCTAAAATGAATCGCGAAGAAGGAGGATTCCGTGGTTTTTTCGGGCTTGCCGTTTTTATTCTTTTTTCTGCCTACTGCGCTCGCCTTGTATTATCTGGCCCCGCGCCGCGCTAAAAACGGGGTTCTCTGTCTCGTCAGCGTCGTTTTTTACGCCTGGGGCGAACCGGTGTACGTGACGCTCATGCTTTTTTCCATCGCCGTCAATTTCGCTTACGGCCGTTGGGCGGAGCGGCGCGGCCCCCGCCGGCCCGCTCTGGCGCTGATTATAGCCGTCAATCTCGCTTTGCTCGGCTTTTTCAAATACGCCGGTCTGCTGGCCGCCAGCCTGCAGGCGCTCGGTCTCCCCGTTCCCGCGCCGGATCTGCCCTTGCCGATCGGCATTTCTTTTTATACTTTCCAGGCGCTTTCCTATGTGATCGACGTTTACCGCGGCCGCTGCCAGGCGCAGCGCAGCCTGATTGATTTCGGCTGTTACCTGGCCATGTTTCCCCAGCTCATCGCCGGGCCGATTGTGCGTTATATTTCCGTGGCGGAGCAATTGCGCGACCGCCGGGAAAGCATAGAAGGCTTTACCGCCGGCATCGGCCTTTTTGCGCTCGGTCTCAGCAAAAAAGCGCTGCTGGCCAATCAGTTCGGTCTCCTGTGGGAAACCTGCCGCGACCTGCCCGCCGGCGCCGCGACTTTTCTCGCCGCCTGGCTCGGCGTCGCCGCTTTCGCTTTCCAGATATATTTTGATTTCAGCGGCTACTCGGATATGGCCCTCGGACTGGGCCGCATGTTCGGTTTTACTTTTCCGGTCAACTTCCGCTATCCCTACACGGCCCGCTCCGTGACGGATTTCTGGCGCCGCTGGCATATCACCCTTTCCTCCTGGTTCCGGGAGTATGTGTATATCCCCCTGGGCGGCAACCGCGTCCCCGCGCCGCGGCATATATTCAACGTCGCCGTCGTCTGGACTTTGACCGGCTTCTGGCACGGCGCGTCCTGGAACTTCGCCCTTTGGGGCGCGTATTTTGGGTTGCTGCTTGTTTTGGAAAAATATGTATGGGGGCGCTGGCTGGAAAAAGCCCCGGCCTGGTGCAGGCATGTCTACTGTCTGGCCGCCGTGTTCATCGGCTGGGTGTTTTTCAATTTTACCTCCATCCCGGAGGCGTTCGGCTACCTGGCCCTGATGTTCGGCGCCGCCCCCGCCTGGAACGACTTCGCCCTCTACTACCTGATCTCTTACGGGCCGCTCCTTCTCATCGGGGCGCTGGGCTGTACCGCCCGCCCCGCCGCTTGCTGGGAAAGCCTGCGCCGAAAAAAACCCGCCCTGGCAGCCTGGGCCGGCGCGGCCCTGACCGTGGGGGCGCTTTTTCTCTGCCTCGCCTATATAGTCAACTCCGGCTACAATCCCTTCCTTTACTTCCGTTTTTAGGCCGTTCAGGCTGTTTGGCTCTGTTGCCGTTTAGCTTGTTTAGACCGTTCAGGTCGTTTGGCTCTGTTGCCGTTTAGGTCAATTTGACGCTCATATCCATCAGGGAAAACGACAAAAGAAGATGGAGAGTTTCTTCGGCGTCGTCCAAATAGGGCTGAAACAGTTCTTTTATCTGGTTTATCCGGTAATTGACGGTGTTCTTGTGCAAATGCGCCTGCGCGGCCGTTTTGGCGAGGCTTTTGCCGTTCAGGAGATAGTAAAAAAGAGTTTCGCCATATTGCGTGTTGTTAGCGCGGTCATATCGCTGAATGTCGAGGGCGGTCGGATGAATATATTCTGAATATTCCAATTTTTCACAGCAGTTTTTCAGAAAATCCAGGAATTTATAGTCGGAATAATAGTTGATTAAACTCTGCTTGCCCATCAGATCGCGCAAATTCAATATTTTTTGCGCTTGCCTGTAATATTGGGCGATAGTCAGCATATCCTCAAATTCGTCGCTCACGGCGACAATCAGCCGCAGCTGCGCCGCCGTCTCCTTGATCCGCTCCAAAACGTCGCATTTCAGCGGGTCGTTATATTCGACAAAAATAACAAGATAGTCGTCGAAATAGACGGATTTTACATCATTGGCCAGAGAGTCGATCCTTCTTAATACATATTTGATATAATTTGGCTCTTTGGCGAAAACACTGGTCAGCAAGACCCGCTTATATTTTTTTAAAACCCATTTCCGGGAAATCAAACGGATTTTCAATTCGTTTTCTGAACGAATGCCGGCCGTGAGCAAGTCTTTTATAATCTGGTTGTAATACAGCTCATGAGACAGGCCGAACATTTCGTGTTTTTCACTTTTTACCGCAATAACGTCGGCGGCCCATCTCAGTAATTTCAAGTCGTCCGGCGTTATCGGTTTATAATGGTCGATCAGCACAATGAATCCCCAAAAATAGTCGGCGCAAAGAACCGAACACATCACGCAGGCATCCTGCGCCATCGGGGAAAACACGGGTTTTTTGGTCTGAATAAGTTCATTGAGTACGCGGTGGAACAGTTCACTGGTATCGGAGTTGTCAAAATCATGGCGCTTCAGCGTCACAATAGTTGACCAAATGCTGTTGCCGACCTGTCTGTCCGCCCGGTAAGCGACTACATTATGAGCGTGATCCATGAGAATGACAGGATTTTTTAACAAAGCGAAAAGTTTATCCATCAATACTTCAAGGTAATTGTCAAACAAAACACATTCAAATAATTCCGATTTACATTTTTGCAAATACGCCTCCCGTTCAAGCATGGTCGTGATCAATTCTATGATATTAATCACACTGCCGTCCGCCGTCAGGTAAATACAATCGCATTGCAACTGATGATTGTTTTGCAACTGATGATCGCATGGCGGCTGATAATCCGCCGGCGGGGAACCGGCGGCCAGAATCAAAAGGTTGGCGGGCGGCGCTGGACTGGCGGCGGCAAGGGCGATATTATCCGTGACGTACAGGACTGCCGGCTCATATGATCCGGCGGCGGCGCCGGCAAGAGCCTGCGCCCGGACGATGATCCGGTTTTCCCGGATGGAAGCGGATACGTTTTGCCCGTATTTGGCGGCCAGTTCATTAAAAATGTCGCAATAACGCATGACGCTGATTCACTCCTTACCGTTTTTTCTAATTATATCACATTGTGCCTGCGGCATAATCAGGCGCGGTCATTTTCCTGTCGGCGGCACATGGAAATTCCAGATAATTTTAAATATAATCATTATATCGGCAACGGGGCGGCCGCCGGCGCGAACCGCTGCCACAGGTCTATGGGCCGCCCGTCATGGCCTGGGGGCGAGCGGCAAAATTGCAATTGCAGGCGAGCAGCAAACAGAAGGGAGATTGGCGAATGAAAAAAGTGGAAGAAACGAGAAATGTTTTCGATCTGATGAGACTGGACGGGAAGGTCGCCGTAGTCACAGGTTCCGCGAGCGGGATCGGGCAGGCGATGGCGCTGGCTTTGGCGGAAGCGGGCGCCGATATTGTCGGAACCTGGAACAACAAGCCGGTCGAAGAAACAAGGAGGGCGGTCGAGGGGACGGGGCGCAGGTTCGTGGACGTAAAGCTGAATTTGAAGGATTTGAAAAATCTGCCTTCCTTGATTGAGGCGACGCTGAAAGCTTTCGGAAAAATAGACATTCTGGTCAATAACGCCGGGGTTACGGATTACGTTCCTATCGAGGAACGAACCTATGAATCATACTCCGCAATAATGGACGTTAATCTGAACGCGGTCTATATCCTCACCCGCGCCGCCTGTCTGCAAATGCGCGAGATGGGCGTTCGCGGGCGCGTCATCAACGTAGGCTCAATATGCGGCGTGTACGCCGGCGGTTTTGAACTGGCTCCCTATGTCATCAGCAAACACGGCGTTTTTGGGGTGACGCAGCATTTTGCCTATTTATTCGCAAAAGACGGAATCACGGTCAACGAGGTCAATCCGGGCTTTTTTGACACGCCCATCCATCACGGAACCGCAACCGACGTCAACGCGGCCTCGGCGGTAATCCCCATGGGCAGAGCGGCGGAACCGGAGGAACTCAAAGGAATAGCGGTGTTTTTGGCCTCGGAGTCCGCTTCGTATATTACCGGCCAGCAGATTCTTGTGGACGGCGGCCTGCTTTTGGCCTGACATGAATTTGGTTGAACTGAATTGGACTTTATTGGACTTGATTTAACCTGACATGAACAGACATTAGCTGATGTGAACTGATGTGGCCTAACTTGGCCTGGTCTTAATTTTGAAAGGAGTTTGAAATGCAGCAATTCAAAACTTTATTTTCCCAAGGCCGGATCGGAAAAAGGACGACGAAAAACCGCGTTGTGATGGCTCCTATGGGCGATTGTTTCGCCAATCCCGACGGCACGATCAACGACCGCTATATCGCCTATTACACGGAGCGGGCCAAACACGGCGTCGGGGTGATTATGCCGGGGGTTCTTTGCGTCGATTTTCCCCTGGGACGCGGCATAGCCATTCAAGCGCGGATCGACACCCTCCAAAACGTGCATGATTTGGCATTTTTAGCCACACAGGTTCACCGTTATGACGCGCTGCTCATCCCGCAGCTCCATCACGCCGGGGCGATGTCCTCCCGCGACCGGACGAGCGGCCAGGTTCCCGTTTGCGTCACAAAAGACATTGAAGTGGAACATGTTTTGGTCGCGCCTTTCCGGGGCATAGAGGAGCAAAGGGAGCTTACGACGGAGGATGTGCGCGTCCTCCGGGACAAATTCATCGCGGCGGCGAAATATTGCTGGCTCGCCAAATGCGACGGCGTGGAAATCCAGTGCGCGCACGGGTATTTTATAAACCAGTTTTTGTCGCGGGATTATAACGGACGCTCGGACGAATACGGCGGCTCGCTGGAAAACCGGATGCGCTTCCCGGTGGAGGTTATCCGGGGAATCCGGGCGGAATGCGGGCCTGATTTTATCGTCGGAGCGCGCATCCCCGGCTTTGAGACGGTTAAACGCGGCCTCACCCGTGATGAAATCATAACCATCGCCAAGACGTTTGAAAGCGCCGGCGCCAATCATCTTCACGTCAGCACCGGCTGCGTTACCCGGTTTTCAAACGTGGAGGAATGTCAGGGCTATGAGCAGGGCTGGCGCGTGAAAAACTCAAAAGCGATCAAGGAAAACGTTGGCATCCCCGTCATTACCGTGGGCGTTCTGCGCGATCCGCAAGTTTGCGAGGATGTTCTGAACAGAAATGACGCCGACTTTGTCGCGATCGGCCGTCCGCTTTTGGCCGACGTCGAGTGGGTTGAAAAAGCGCAGAGCGGGCGTGAAAATGAGATTCGCCATTGCATCTGCTGTCTGGACGGCTGTCTGGAGCATATGGCCACAGGCGAGGCGATCGCCTGTACGCTAAACCCGCTGGTCGGCTATGAACGCGAATACTCGGTCATGCCAAAGGCCGCAGCCGCCAAAAAAGTGGTCGTCGTAGGCGGCGGCGCCGCCGGGATGCAGGCCGCGATTACCGCCGCTCAAACGGGCCATAAAGTCACCTTGCTCGAAAAAAGCGGCCGGCTCGGCGGACAGCTCAATCTCGCCTGTATTCCCCCGACCAAGGAAATGGTGCGCCGTCCCCTCGAATGGCTGCAAGACGAACTGGTTCGCCAGGGCATCACTGTCAGAATGAATTTTGCGGCGGACGCCAAAAGTATTCAGGCGATGGATCCCGATTTTGTGTTCGTCGCCACCGGCGCCGTGCCGTCAGTACCGCCCATACCGGGCGTGGAAGCGGCGGTACAGGCGTGGGACGTTATCGAAGGAAAAATCCCCGTCTCCCCCAAGCAGAAAGTCGCGATTTTGGGCGGCGGGATCGTCGGCTGTGAAACCGCGATGTTGTTGGGAAAAAATGGAAATAAACTTGTGTTGATCGAAATGCTGCCGGCTTTGGCCAACGGGCTGACGGAAGCGACCAAACAGGATGTTTTGGCTGATCTCCAGGAAAAAAAGGTGGAGATGCTGACAAGCACGACGGTCAAATCAATTGACGCCGGCCGCCTCACAGTGAGCGGCCCCGCGGGAGAAGCGGTTATTCAGGCGGATTTGGTCGTCCTGGCCGCCGGCGCCCGGCCGTTTGCGGCGGAGTTGGCCGGGCAATTGCGGGAAGCGGGACTTCGCGTCAGAACTTTGGGCGACGTCAATAAACCGGCGAAGATCATTAACGCGATTCACGATTCATTCTGGGCCGCCATGGCTTTACTTTAAGCAGTAAGAGGCAAGTTAGGGGCAAGTAAAGAGCAAGTAAAAGAGAAGTAGAAGGCAAGTAGAAGGCAAAGAGGGGGAAAATAACATTCCCCCTCTTTGCCGTAGTTATGCGGGACGCCGAGGGCGGCGTCCCCTACGGGAAACTTCTTGCAGTTTCAGCGTTTCCCTCCATAATGCCGCATAATTTTCATCCGTTTTCCGCAGTCCGACGGCGACGCCGCCGTCAATTTCGGGAAATGTGTCGCCGATCCGCGCCACAAGGTCGCGCGAGTAATTCTTTGCGTTCAAAACCGGGCCTCCTTTCTCGGCGCATGGGAGCGGTTGCATAACCCGGATTTTAATGTTACCGAATTCGGTAACATTAAAATGGAAAGTACCGACAACAGTTTTATACTGTCAACAAAACAATGGGTGGAGCGAACTAAAGCGGACTGACGCCCGTAACCCAAAACTTGGGGCATGTCAGCCCGCTTTAGTTTTATCATATGGTCCACGCTGCGCGCGCCGCGCCAGGGCGCGGCGTTAGCACCTTACGGGCATTCACTTGATTTCTTGTTTTTTATTGTAGAAGCATGTCCGTAAGGTGCTAAAGAACGCCAATATGATTTAGCGTATATATCAATTTTAAACCGGCTGAAATGAACATCCGCATGAATCCGAGTCGGTTTACCGAAAGCGCGATTTTCTCCGGCGATTATTTATACTGTCTCAAAATCTTATCCGCTTCCAGCTGCGTCATATTGCCGGATTTGACCTGTTTGTCACAAAACGCTTTCACTGCAGCGAGGAATTCCTCTTTTGTCGAATACGGACCCAAGTCTTTCGTATCGCCATTTTCAAACGCAATCACACCGCCGTAGGAACTCCCGGAAAAATCATTGAGCTTCATGCCAAAACCCACGCTCTCAGACCGCGCTATACCATTCTCGTCAACATATTCGTGTCCGTTAAGCGGTTTGGAAATCAGCCCGCCCTCCTTAATGTATTCCAAAATTTGCTCATGCCGACGGATTGCTTCATCAATTTTTTCCTGCGTCCATATTTCTTCATGCAGGACACCTTGTCCATCATAATAACCGCCCATCGCGCCGAGCATATTGGGCAAGGTTTTCTTTTGTTCCTCTATGAAACCTTCATATTCGTCATACGTCCACCATTCAATGTCGGACGGCAGGACGGACGGCGGATACAGTTTGCGGTATTCTTCCTCGCTCATCCAAGTTTGTCCGCCATCCGTACTCACCTGTCCTGTCCTGTTTGATTGTTGGATAAAACGATTTCCTCGGCTATGCCTATGCTATCATCCCTCACATTGGCGGTCTTTCCACCCGTCGCGGCGGTGGCAACCGCAGACCCTACGGTTATGGCGCTCACCAAGGCTACACAAAATACCGCAATGCCGGTTTTCTTCCGTTTTGTGTCCATGATTGAAAAAATACGGTTTTTCATACCTCGTTTACCTCCATAAAAGTTTGTTGACAGCGCCGTTTGGGGTCTTGCACCGTTTCTCACCACGCCGATGATTGTTTCGCCGTATTGCTTGCGCCTTTGAAAATCAGCGCCCTGTAAGGTAAGCGCATCGCAAGTGATTTCACATTGCACCGCTGCCGCTTTTGCCATAAGATAGACCATCGGATTAAACCAATGGAGTGCGGTTGCCGTCAAAATCAATGCCTTGCCCCAAAGGTCGCGCCTTTGGAAATGAATCAACTCATGCTTGAGAATGAAGTATAATTCGTCGCCCGTAATTTTGACGGGCGGCAGTAAAATGACAGGCCGGAAAAATCCGACGAGCATAGGGCTTGTCACGCTTTGGCACAAGTTCAGTGCAACTCGCGCTTTAATTCCCAACTCCGATTTCAATCCATTCAAAGGCCCCAAACTCTCCGTATCTGTCACAGCCTCGCTCCATCGGCGCGCCATTTTCATGAAACGGGCGTGCCGCAGAACGTGATACGCTGCGATGCTCACGACGCCCAAAATCCAGATTGCCGCAAGTATTGGCCATACGGGAATTGCCGCCGGAGTGTTCACGATATTCCCCGTATCAGCCGCAAACGGTATCGCGTTGGCAATTGGCCATACAGGAGTTCCAGGCAAATTTGCCATTTGCGGGAGAAGAAACGACAGATCAACACGGTGACGAAACGGGAACACCCATCCTGCCGCAATCACCAGCCAAGCCATATAC
>JAIRRL010000061.1 GCA_031255985.1 Gracilibacteraceae bacterium | reverse complement strand
TAAAAGGAACAAGGACGAAGGACGCGCCCTGGATAGCGCATATGGCGCGGCTATCTCCGACTACCAGCGCGACGGTTTTGTTGTGGGCTTCAATGTCGCTGTTCAGCTTCTCGCACGTTGCACGGTCGGCGACATGGGTAGGAAACGGGATTAACACTTTTGAACCATGTCAAACTCTCGGAGCGGGACAACATTTCCCGCTCCGCTACCTATGCCGGTTCTGGCAAACAAAAGCGAACAGAGAGAACTTGTGTTCGCTGGAAATAGTAGATTTGACCTCTTTTTATTTTTTTCTGTTTCCCGCTCCGCCGCTCCATCCTGCTTTTGGGGGCTGAATTTCATACTGACTTTTTACTGACTAATAAACGATAATACCCGTTAAAAGACCATATTCAGCTTACATAAAAGGAATATTTTGCAAGTTTTCCCAAAGAGGCAAAAAAAGACGGAAGCCGCTGTTACCAAGGCTTCCGCTGATGGTTATCTGGTGGAAACAGCTGGACTTGAACCAGCGGCCTCCTGTATGTGAGACAGGCGCTCTGACCAACTGAGCTATGCTTCCATATCAGGAATTATACCACGGAATCCGGGGACTGACAAGAGCGTCCGCTCAGGAAATTTCCGCAATCTTTTCAGCGGGCGGCGGCGCGGAAGGCGCGGGCGATTTCCCGCTCCGCGTCCCGGCCGGCGATGGCGGCCCGCTTATCGTAGGTTTTTTTCCCCCGGCACAACCCGATCTCCACCTTGGCCAGCCCGCGGGCGATATAGAGCCGCAGCGGCACAAGCGTCATGCCTTGCTGTTGCACCTTGCCGCTGAGTTTGCGGATCTGGGCCTTATGCAGCAGCAGTTTGCGCCGGCGCAGGGGATTATGGTTAAAACGGTTGCCTTTGTCATAGGGGCTGATGTGCATCCGCGCCGCCCAAACCTCGCCGTCCGTGATCTCGGCGTAGCTGTCCCTCAGGTTGACCCGACCGGCCCGGATGGATTTTATCTCCGTGCCGGTCAGGATGATGCCCGCTTCCAGCCTTTCCTCCACGAAATAATTGTGCCGGGCCTGCCGGTTTTCCGCGACGACCTTGATTCCGCCGCCGCTCATCACGGCGCCTCCAAAGCGTAGGACTGGGAGGCGGGGCCGGTGACAAAAGTGTCCCGGTTCACGAAAGAAGCCCAGAAAGTGTACGTGCCGGGGATGAGGGCGCCCGGTTCGCCGAACTGATAGACATACACATGGTCGGGCGTGTTTTCCGGCATATAACTGAGCAGCAGCCCGTTCGGATCACGGACATAGATGACCACGCCGTAGAGACTGTCGTCAAAAGCGGCCACCGGGATTCTGACTGTCGCGTCGGCGACGATTCCCGACGCTCCCTCGATCACCGGCGCCGGAATATCAGCGTCCCCCGCCGCCGGGCGCGGGCCGCTGTCTATGGTAGAGGAATACTCGGTCGGCAGCTTATAAGCGGCCTCCGAGCCGGGCCAGGGCGTTTTTTCCTCCGCCCGCCAAGGCAGATCCAAAAACAGGCGCGGCACGCCGCCGCTGCTGCCTTCCGGCGCCAGCAAATCCGGGCGCTCAGGATCGACCAGCCTTTCCACCCAAACCTCGCTCACACTCGTCGGCCGCCCGTCCGCGGCGCAAATCTCGCTGCTCACATAAGCGCTCGGCGTCAGGGAACTGGGCAGCAGGCCGGATTTGAGGTCAAAACTCACCGTCGTCATCCCCTCCGGCCGGGCAATACTGGACTGAACCGCCTTATCCTCCAGGGCCGTCGTCATCACCGTCCGCCAGAGACGGGCCGGGTAATTGCCGCCGTATTGCTGATAAAAATAATGATCCGGGTAAGTCACGTCGTAGCCCATCCAGACCGCGGCGGTGTAAAGCGGGCTGTAGCCGATAAACCAGGCGTCCGGGTTGCCGGTGCGGAGTCCGTATATATTCGGGTCGAGGGAAGAAGTCCCCGTTTTGCCGCAGATATACCAATTGCCGATCTGGGCGCGGGTACCGGTGCCCGCCGTCACCACCGTGCGCAGCATATCGTTCATCATATAGGCGGTAGTGGCTTTCATGACCCGCTCGCCCGCCGGCGTGTGCTCATACAGCGTTTTGCCGCTGGAGTTTTCCACCCGCGTCACGGCGAAAGCCCTGTTGCGGACGCCGTTGTTCGGAAAAGTGGAATAGGCGGCGGCCATGTCCAAAGTGGACGTTTCCGAGACGCCGAGCGAAAGAGCCAGCACTTTATGCCGCTCTTCCAGCGGCAGGCCGAGATTGTTTTTGGCAAAATTCCAGCAATAATCAATGCCCAGCGCCTCAATCAGCCTGACGGCGTAAACATTGACGGAATCGCGCACAGCCGTCCGCATCGTGATCAGGCCCTTCCAGCCGCGGGTCTCCGTATCGTAATCCACGGGCGCCCAGGAGCCGCCGGGCAGGTTGTAGGTGATGGGAAAATCGTCAAAAACAGAGCCGGGGAAATAATTGCCGCTTTCCAGGGCGGGCGCGTAAACCGTGAGCGGTTTCATCGAGGAACCCGGCTGACGGACAGTCTGCCAGGCCCGGTTCAGGCCCATCGGCGTGTATTCCCGCCCCCCGACCATGGCCACCACGGCGCCGCTGGCGTTGTCCAGCATGGAAATCGCGCCCTGGGCCGGGTACTCGCCCGAATCGCCGGGAAAATTTTCCGCGCTGGCGAACAATTCTTCCGCCTTGGTCTGAATTTTCGGATCCACCGTCGTGTAAATCCGCAGACCGCCGCTGTAAACTTCCTCGGCGCTGAACCCCAGCTCGTCCTGCAATTGGGCCGTGACAAAATCAACAAAATACGGGAATTGTTTCTTGATTTGGAAACCGGAGTCGCTGGAATAACTCACCTGGGACTCCCCTGATTTTACCTGCTCGACAAAGGTAAACGGCTCGTCCCGGTAGCTTTCCGCTTCCTGGGGCGTGATCAGCTCGTTGTCCGCCATGACCGACAGAACCAGATTGCGCCGGTTCCGGGCGCTGTCCGGGTTCAGATAGGGATCGTAGATGCTGGGGGCCTGGGGCAGACCGGCCAGCAGCGCTATTTCCGCCGGATTGAGTTCGTTCAATTCTTTTCCAAAATATGTCAGCGAGGCCGTGCGGATGCCGAAGCAGTTTTCGCCGAAAAAGGAGCGGTTGAGGTAAAAAGTCAGGATTTCGTCTTTGGTGTAATTGCGCTCGATCTGCAAAGCCAGCAGCAATTCCTGAATTTTGCGCTCATAGCTCTTGGCGGTCGGGTCGGCGATGAAAGTCATCTTGGCCAGCTGGATCGTGATCGTGCTGCCGCCTTCCTTGAGCGAACCGCTGCGCATGTTGTTGATAAAAGCTTTGACGATGCGGATCGGGTCGGCGCCGAAATGTTCGTAAAAACGCCTGTCTTCAACCGCGAGAAAAGTGTTCCGCACCAGAGGGGGGATGTCTTTGAACTCCACGGGCAGGCGGTTTTCCGACTGGTGGAGCTGGGCGATCTGATTGCCCTCGCTGTCGTAGACGAGAGAGGATTGTTTTTGGCTGACGAGCAGCTCCGGATTCCATTCCGGGGTCTGAGACGCGGCCCGGTGGATAAAAATACCGCCGGCGACGCCGACAATGACAATCCCCGCCAAAAATACCAGCAGAAAAATACGAATTATGGCCCGCCGCCGCCGCCGGCGCGCCAGTTTTCTTTCTCTTTGGCGCTTGACGGAGGGAGACACAGTGTTTGGTTCCGTACCCGGTTTTTTTGCGGACATTTTAACCTCCTGTTAACCTCCTGCTAACATTCTGCTAACATTCTGTTTAACCAAATACCGGGCGGCAAGCCGCCCGGCCGCCCGGCGCGAACCGGCCGCCAGTTTGCGTTTGTAATTTTGTAATTACGGTGATCTGTCTTTCAGCCGTCCGTTTCCGCCGATGGGAACATGGCGGCCGCGACGGCGGCGGGCAGCGGCCCCGCCGGCCATTCCGGCCGGAGAGCCCACTCCGGGGCCGCGCCGCTGAATTCACCCAGGCGGGTCAGCGCCGCCGCCGTTTGGGCCTGGGCCGCGGTCAGCGGCGTCACGCCCGCGATCACGGCGGGGCTGAGATTACCGGCCCCGGCCATCGCCCCGTCCGCGCCCTCCAGATAATAACAGTCAGTCGCCCGCCCCCACTCAACCAAATGGGCGACGCCGCCCGCCGCCGGCAGGCCGGGCGTCGCCGGGGCGCGGACGCTCCCGCCGCCGAAACAGCGGCTGACGCTGCTGTCGGCGCTCAGGGCGACGACGCCGCCCGCCAGGTAGGCGCCGCCGATATCGCCGTAATTAGCGCCGGCGCGAATCAAGCTATGACCGGCGGCGACCGCGGCCAAGCCCCCGGCCCGCGGCCGGGCGGCGGCGGGGCCGTCCGTGCGGACGGCGGCGGAATTCACGAGACCGCTCAACCCCGAACCTTCCGCCCGGCAGACGCCGCCCGCCGCCGCCGCCGCGGCCCGGACGCTCCCGCCCAAAACAGCGGCGTCC
>JAIRRL010000059.1 GCA_031255985.1 Gracilibacteraceae bacterium | reverse complement strand
GGCGGAAGAAATAGTGTACGCCCGCGTCCGGGCGCGCTGGCTGCGCGCCGGCGTGACGCTGCGGGCGCCGGAGACGATCCGCCTGGGGCCGGAAGTGGAATTGGCGCCGGACGTAACGGTTTTGCCTTTTTCCTTGCTGAGCGGCCGCACGCGGGTGGAGACGGGCGCTGTCGTCGGGCCTTACGCGGTGCTGGAGGATTGCGTTTGCGGCGCGGGGGCCGTCGTGGAGCAAAGCACGGCCCGGCAGGCGGTGATCGGGCCGGACTGCGTCGTCGGGCCTTACGCTTATCTCCGGCCCGGCGCGGTTCTGGCGGCCGGGGTCAAAATCGGGGATTTTGTCGAAGTCAAAAACAGCCGTTTCGGCGAAGGTTCCAAAGCGCCCCACCTGAGTTACATCGGCGACGCGGAAGTGGGCGCCGGCGTGAATATCGGCGCCGGGGCCATCACCTGTAATTACGACGGCAAAGAGAAACACCGCACTGTTATCGAAGACGGCGCTTTCGTCGGCAGCAACGCGAATTTTGTCGCGCCGGTGCGCGTGGGGCGCGGCGCGGTCGTCGGCGCCGGTTCCACCATTACCGAGGACGTGCCGGCGGAGGCTCTGGGACTGGAGCGGGCGAAACAGCGTCTTATACCGAATTGGCGGAGGGGAGCGGCGATCCCCGCGCAAAGGGAGGAAATTTGATGTCAGGCCGGGAACTGAAGATTTTCTGCGGCAATTCCCATCGGGAACTGGCGCTGGAAATCAGCGACCATTTGGGTATTGCCATCGGCAAAGCGGTTGTCAAACGTTTTCAAGACGGGGAAATCAGCGTCAATATTCAGGAGAGCGTCCGCGGGGCTGATGTTTTCGTGGTGCAGCCCACCTGCGCCCCGGCCAACGATAATCTGATGGAGCTGCTGATCCTGATCGACGCGCTACGGCGGGCTTCCGCCAGCCGGATAACGGCGGTGACGCCTTATTACGGTTATGCGCGGCAGGAGCGCAAGGCGCGGGCGCGGGAGCCTATTTCCGCTAAACTGGTGGCCAATCTCATCGTCAAGGCGGGCGCGGATCGGATGATGGCGATGGATTTGCACGCCCCGGCTATCCAGGGTTTTTTTGATATACCGCTCGACCATCTGCCCGGCAATATGATTCTGGCCAATTATATTAATTCCAAAAAACTGGAAAACGTCTGCGTCGTTTCCCCCGATATCGGCGGCGTGGGAAGGGCGCGCGATTTTGCCGAGCGGATAGGGGCTACGCTGGCTATCGTGGACAAAAGGCGGCCGGAACCCAATGTTTCCGAAATCATGCATGTAATCGGCGAATTAGGGGACAGGACGGCGATTTTGGTGGACGATATCATAGATACGGCGGGCACGATCGCCAACGCTTCCGTCGCCCTGACCCAGGCGGGGGCGCGCGAGGTTTACGCCTGCTGCACTCACCCGGTGCTTTCGCCCAAAGCCTTTGCCAGACTGAAAAGCTCTCATATCAAGGAGCTTATAGTCACCAACTCTATTCCCCTGAACCCGGAGATGAAAGAGGCGCTGCCGATCACCGCCCTGTCGATCGCCGCTTTGCTCGGCGAGGCCATAGTGCGCGTGCATGACGATCTCTCCGTCAGCAAACTGTTCGGCTGACGGATGAAGATTGTGGTCGGGCTGGGCAATCCCGGCTCTCAATACGCCGGCACGCGGCATAACCTCGGTTTTATGGTGTTGAACCGCCTGGGGGGGGACTCTTTCCGCCCCGCTTTTCGCGGCGAGTTGGCGGCGGCGGCGGCGGGAGAGGGGAGAGGCACGGGCGTGGGCGCGGGCGCGGAAAAAATTTTGCTGTTCAAGCCGCTGACTTATATGAATTTAAGCGGCCAGGCCGTGGGCCCGCTGGCCGCCTATTACAAAACAAGCCCGGCCGATATCTTAGTCGTCTGCGACGATATTGACCTGCCGCCCGGCCGGTTGCGTCTGCGGCCCAAAGGCGGCGCCGGCGGCCATAACGGGCTCAAATCCATCATCGCCGTCCTGGGGACGGAGGAATTCTGGCGTCTGCGCATAGGGGCGGGGCGGCCGCTGCTGGACGACCCGGCCCGCTATGTGCTGGCTCGCTTTGAACCGGCCGAAAGGGAAATAATGGAAAAAACTCTGGCCAGGGCGGCGGCGGCGGCGGCGCTCTGGGGCTGCGGGCAGGGCGAAGAAGCGATGAATATTTACAACAGGGCCGAAGATATTTGATGCCGACACTGGGAGATTACCTCGACCGGGGTTTGAATATAGAGAGCTTGCTGGCCGCGCTGGCCGGCGGAGCCAAATACTTTCTCGCCTCCGGGCCGGCCGGCAGTCAAAAGAGCGCCCTGGCCGCCCGTTTGGCCGCCGGGGGCGCGCGGATTGTTGTTTTGACCGCCGGGGAAGAAACGGCGCGCGCCTGGACGGAAGATTTGCGGGCGTTGCTGCCGGAGCGGGAAATCTTCCGTTTCCCGGCCAGGGAATGGCCGAAATACGATGTGTTGAGCCAAAGCCGGGAAACGGCGGACGAACGGCTGCGCGCGCTCGCTCTTTTGGCGGCGGAAACCGCGCCCGCCCTGGCCCCCGTGCCGGTGCTGACGGCGGAAGCGGTCAGCCGCCGCTGGCCCCTGCCGGCCGCCTGGCGGCGGCAAACCTTGATTTTGCGGACAGGGGAGGTTTACCCCCGCGCCAAGCTCCTGCAATATTTAACCGAGGCCGGTTACACCCGTGAAAACGTGGCAGCCGGCCCCGGTCAATTCGCCTTGCGGGGCGGAATTCTCGACGTCGCGCCGCCGGGAGGCGCGCCTTTGCGCCTGGAATTTTTCGATGAGGAACTTGACGCCATCCGCCCGCTTGACCTTGACAGCCAGCTTTCGGCCGGAACTCAGTCCTCTGCGCGCCTGACCCCGGCGCGGGAATTCCGCCTGTCGCCGGAGGAACAGCGCGATTTGACCGGGGCGGCGCGGCGGGCGGCGGCCGGAGCGGCGGAGCGCCTGCGCCGGGCCGGCCTGACGGAAGCGGCGGCGCGGGTAGCCGGTCAGGCCGGGGAGTCGGCGGCGCCGCCGCGGGAGTTTTATCCGCTGCTGGCTTTGCGGCCGGCGCTCACGGCGCCTTTTTGGGAATGGCTGCCGCCCGGCGCGCTGCTGCTGCTGGACGAACCGCAGCGCCTGCGCGAACAGCTGGAGTTCGCCCTCAGCAGCCGGCTGCGGGAATATACCGCGAGTCTGGAGCGGGGAGAGGAATTCGTGCCGCCGGATAAGCTGCTGGTCGGTTTTGAAGCTATATTGGCCGCTCCTGATTGTAAATTTATGGGATTATGCGCTCTCCCCCATGAAATACCGGGTTTTCAGCCGGAGCGGCATTTGCGGGTTGAGTCCCGCTCCGTGGCGGCTTACGCCGGGCAGGCTCTTTTGGTCAAAGAAACGGCGGATTTTACCCGCCGGGGTTACGCGGCGGCTCTCTGCGTCGGAGACGCGCAAAGACGGGAACGCCTGCTGGACGGTCTGACGGCGGCGGCGATTCCGGCCCGGCGCCTGACCGCCGCCGATTCGCTGCGGCCGGGGGAGACGGGAGTTTACCCTTTTTCGCTGGAACAGGGTTTTGAGTTGCCTGGCGCCAAGCTCATTTTGCTGACGGAAACGGAAATCTACCAAAGCCGCCGCCGCTCCCGCCCGGCGGCGGCGAGACGGGAAGCGGCCCTCAGCCTGCCGGACTTGAAGCCGGGAGATTTTGTCACGCATATCCACCACGGCGTCGGCCGCTTCGTCGGCATAGAGACCATCACGGCGGAAGGGATCGAAAAGGATTTTTTTGCCATACGATACGCCGGGGAGGATAAGCTGTATGTGCCGCTGGATCATCTCGGCTGTCTGGAAAAATATATGGCCGGAGACGGGGAACGCGAGCCTAAGCTGAACAAGCTGAACGGAAGCGGGTGGCAAAGGGCCAAAACCAGGGCGCGGGCGGCTGTGCGGGAAATGGCGATCGACCTGGTCGCCCTTTACGCGGAGCGGGAGAAGGAAGCGGGTTTTGCCTTTGGCGAGGATACGGAGTGGCAGCGGGAGTTCGAGGAAAAGTTTCCTTACGAGGAAACGCAGGATCAGCTGCAAAGCATCCGGGAAATAAAACGGGATATGCGGCGGCGGCGGCCGATGGATCGTCTGCTTTGCGGCGATGTCGGCTACGGCAAGACGGAAGTGGCGCTGCGGGCGGCGTTCAAAGTGGTGGAAGCGGGCAAGCAGGCGGCGATACTCGTGCCGACCACGATTTTGGCCCAGCAGCATTTCAATACCATGCGCGAGCGTTTTGCCGATTATCCGGTGCGGATCGAGAGCCTGAGCCGTTTTTGCCCGGCCGAGCGGCAGCGGGAAATCGCGCGCGGGCTGCGGAGCGGCGCCGTCGATCTGGTCGTGGGGACGCATAAACTTTTGAGCGACGGCATTGCTTTTAAGGATCTCGGCCTGTTGGTGATCGACGAGGAACACCGGTTCGGCGTGGCGCACAAGGAAAAAATCAAACAGATGAAACGCTCGGTGGACGTGCTGACTTTGACGGCCACTCCCATCCCGCGCACTTTGCATATGTCGCTCGCCGGAATTCGCGATATAAGCGTCATCAACACGCCGCCGGAGGATCGCCAGCCCGTGCTGACCTATGTGGCGGAATTCAGCCCCAATCTGGTGCGCGACGCGATCCGGCGGGAAATCGGGCGCGGCGGCCAGGTGTTTTACGTGCATAACCGCGTTCAGTCGCTGGAGCGGGTTGAGCGTTTTTTGCGGGAGCTGGCGCCGGAAGCGCGTTACGGCCTGGTACACGGGCAGATGCCGGAGGCGTTGCTGGAAAAAGAAATGCTCGCTTTTTTGCGGCGGGAAAAAGATGTGATGATATGCACGGCCATCATTGAAACGGGGCTGGATATGCCGAATGTCAACACGCTGATCGTCGACGACGCGGATCGGTTCGGCCTGAGCCAGCTTTACCAGCTGCGCGGGCGGGTGGGGCGTTCCAGCCGCAGGGCTTACGCTTATTTTCTCTACCAGCCGCGGAAGGTGCTGACGGAAAGCGCGGAAAAAAGACTGACGACGATTCGCGAGTTCACGGAATTCGGTTCCGGTCTCAAAATAGCGATGCGCGATCTGGAAATCCGTGGCGCGGGCAACCTGATCGGGGGGGAGCAGCACGGGCATATGGCCGCCGTCGGCTTCGGTCTGTACACGAAGATGCTGCGGGAAGCCGTGCGGGAATTAAAAGGGGAGGAAGAACCCGAACCGCCGCTGGAAACGGTGATCGATCTGAAAATGAAGGCTCTGCTGCCGGACAGCTATGTAGGGGACAGACGGGTGAAAGCCGTGCTTTATCAGCGCATGGCCGCCGCGGCTGTCGAAGAGGATGTAAGCGATATTATCGCGGAAATGATCGACCGTTTTGGGGAGATGCCGCCGGAGGCGGACAATCTCGTCCGGATCATGGAGCTGCGCGTCCGGGCCCGCGCGCTCGGCATCAGGGAGATTTCCCGGCGGGGAGGACGGCTGACGGCCGTGTTCGCGCGGGATCCGGGCATTTCCGGTGAGGAATTGATGCAACTGGCCCAAAACCCGGAGTTGCCGCTTGCCTTTCAGGCGGCGGACGGGGACGCGCTGCGCGTGAGCCTGACGCTGCCGGATCCGGCCCAGACGCTGAAAACCGCGCGGGCGCTGTTGCGGCTTTTTGAGACGGCGGCGGCAAAATCCGATACTTGACGGCTAAAGGCAACTGCCAATGGCCAACGGCCGGCGCTTAACAGTTAACGGCCAACGGCTAACTGCCAACGACCGGCGCTCAGCGGCTGACAGGATTTTTCCCCAGCTCGCCGGGACTTCCGTCGGCGCAAGCGGCGGCGACGGCCAGGAGGCGGAAGGAATCGGCGCAGGACTGACAGACCGGACGACCGCGGAAACTGTGCGCCGGGGCGATGCTTTCGCATAGTACGCAACGGAAGCTCGCCGCTGTATTTCTCCGGAGAGGAAGGATTTTGGCGCTCATGCTCTCAACTCCTCAGGCGAAAATTTTTACCACGCATCTATAAATATAGGGCGCGAAACAAGAAGCGGAAATTACAGCGGCGGGAAAATAATGAAAAGCGCCGCTTGCGGCGGCCCAATTTCCAAAAAAATGGTCGAAAAAATTTTCACAAGCCGGAAAAAAAGTGTACAATGGGGCGTTCCTATAATAAAATATTAGTCAGGGAGCGCGACGGAAAGCGCTCCGGATGGAACGAGACGCCTTCGTTGGGAAGGAAAGTCGAGTCCGATGATGAAGAGGGGGAAAGCAATGTTTCAAATCACAGCGAAAGAGTTTTTGAATCCGACTGTGGTCAAAATGTCGATTCACGCCCCGGATGTGGCGGCGAAGGCGCAACCGGGTCAGTTCGTCATCCTGCGCGCCGACGGGGAGGGGGAACGCATCCCGTTGACTATGGCGGACAGCGATCCGGACAAGGGTGCTGTGACCATTATTTTCCAAATTGTCGGAATGGAGACCACCGTACTCAGCGGCAAAAACGCCGGCGAATTCATTGAGGATTTTGTCGGGCCGCTTGGGATGCCGTCTCATGTCGAGGGTTTGAAAAAAGTGTGCGTCATAGGCGGGGGAGTTGGCTGCGCTATCGCTTATCCCGTGGCAAAAAAATTACATGAGCTGGGAACTGCCGTCCACTCGATCATCGGTTTCCGCAACAAAGAGCTGGTCATTTTGGAAGATGAGTTCCGCGCCGTCAGCAGTCGTTTTCTGCTTATGTCAGACGACGGCAGCGCCGGTGAGAAGGGCCTGGTGACCAACGCCCTGGAGAAATTCATCCTTGACGGGGAAAAATACGACGAAGTTATAGCTATCGGCCCGGTTATCATGATGAAATTCGTGGCCGCGCTTACGAAAAAATACGGCCAGAAAACCGTCGTCAGCATGAACCCGATCATGATTGACGGCACGGGCATGTGCGGCAGCTGCCGTTTGCTCGTGGGCGGCGAGGTGAAGTTCGCCTGCGTGGACGGCCCGGATTTTGACGGGCATCTGGTCGATTATGATCTGCTGATGAAAAGGAATTCCATGTACCGCGAGCATGAGCAGGCGTGTCTCTGCCGCCTGACGGGAAAGGAGGCCGCCGTTGGCAAATAAATCTCTGGTCAAGACCCCGATTCCGGAACTGCTGCCGGATGAACGCATCGCCAGTTTTTCCGAAGTGGCGCTCGGTTATACGCCCGAACAGGCAAAAGAAGAAGCGGATCGCTGTCTGAGCTGCAAAAAATCGCCTTGTGTGGCCGGATGTCCGGTAGGCGTTCAGATCCCTGAATTTATCACCAAAATCCAGGAAGGGGACATCGAAGGCGCGGCCGATATCCTGAAAAGCAAGAACTTGCTCCCGGCCATCTGCGGCCGCGTCTGCCCGCAGGAAACCCAGTGCGAAGCCCTGTGCCTCCGGGGCAAAAAAGGCGAACCCGTCGGCGTCGGCCGCCTGGAGCGTTTCGTGGCGGATCAGACCTTGGACGCGCCGCCGCCGGCAAAACCGCCCGCCAACGGGCATAAAGTCGCGATCGTCGGTTCCGGGCCTTCCGGCCTGACCTGCGCGGGGGAACTGGCAAGCAAAGGCTACGAAGTGACGATATTCGAGGCTCTGCACAAGGCCGGCGGCGTGCTGGTTTACGGCATACCGGAATTTCGTCTGCCCAAGTCCATCGTGGCCCGCGAACTCAAGACGCTGGAACATCTGGGCGTCGTCATCAAAACCAACAGCATTGTCGGCCGCACTCTTACGGTGGATGAGTTGTTCGCGCAGGGATTCGAAGCCGTTTTCATCGGCAGCGGCGCCGGCCTGCCCTCTTTTTTGGGCATACCGGGCGAAGCCTTTAACGGAGTGTACTCCGCCAATGAATATCTGACGCGCATAAATCTGATGAAAGCATATGAAAAAGATTCACGCACCCCTGTGCAGCGGGCGAAAAAAGTCTGCGTCGTCGGCGGCGGCAACGTGGCTATGGACGCGGCGCGCTGCGCCCGGCGCATCGGGGCGGAAGTGACCATTGTTTACCGGCGAACGGAAAAAGAACTGCCGGCCCGGCTGGAAGAAATTCATCACGCCAAGGAAGAAGGCATAGTGTTTAAGCTTTTGACCAATCCGCTCCGCATCGACGCCGATGAGAACGGCTGGGTCAGAAACCTGCGCTGTCAGGAAATGAAGCTGGGCGAGCCGGACGCTTCCGGGCGGGCGCGGCCGATCCCCGTCGAAGGCAGCGAGTTCGATATTGAAACGGAATGTGTGGTTATGGCCATCGGCAATTCGCCCAATCCTTTGATCAGCCAGACGACGCGGGGGCTGGAAGTAAACCGGCGCGGCTGCCTTGTTCTCGCGGACGAAGATAAGATGCTGACCACGCGAGCGGGGGTATACGCGGGCGGCGACGCCGTGACGGGCGCGGCGACGGTTATTTTGGCCATGGGAGCGGGCAAGACCGCGGCTTGCTCCATCGACGAATATATTCAGGGAAAACAGTAAAACCTTGAGCAAACGACGGCAGACCGCCGCCGGCCATCGCGCCGGCGGCGGACTGAAGTTTTTAGGAAGATAACGGCAGGAGGAAAAAATGGCAACTGAGGAAAAAATAGCGCGTTTCCGGGAAATAGCCGCGGCGGCAAAAGGAACCAGCGGCTCTTTGATCCCGGTCATGCATGAAGCGCAGGAATTATTCGGCTGTCTGGACTACGAAGTGGAAAAACTCGTCGCCCAGGAAATGGAAGTTCCGCTGGCCGACGTGTATGGTGTCGCCACTTTTTACAGTAAATTCCATCTGGAGGCCAAAGGCGAATACCAGATAAATGTTTGTCTCGGCACGGCCTGTTATGTAAAAGGCGCGGAAATGATTCTGGAAAAAATCGAAGACATGCTGAAAATAAAAGTCGGGCATACGACGTCTGACGGAAAATTTTCCCTGGAAGCGACGCGCTGTATCGGCGCTTGCGGCCTGGCGCCGGTCATGACGGTCAATGACGAGGTTCACGGCCAGTTGACGGTGGACAAGGCGGAAAGAATCATCAAGCGCTATATGAGCGAGACGGGGAGGAAATAAAATGCTGACGCTGGAAAACTTAAACGAGCTGCGGCAAAAAACGCTGACCCGGTCGAATCTGGACGACAAGCGGCAGGAAACGCGCGTCGTCGTGGGATTAGCCACTTGCGGCATCGCCGCCGGCGCCCAGCCGGTATTTGAGACGCTGAAAGCGGAAACGGCGGCGGTTCAGGGCGTAAACGTTTATCGCGCCGGCTGTATCGGCGCTTGCCGCCTGGAACCGCTGGTCGAGGTTTACGAACCGGGACGGGCGAAAGTCACTTATACGCGGGTGACGCCGGAGAAAGCGAAGGAAATCGCGGCCAGGCATATAATCGGTAAAACCCGCCTGGACGAATACAGCGAGGAATTGGATTTTACCGGGCAGTTGCGCATCGCCTTGCGCAATTGCGGCATTATTGATCCGGAGGATATTAACGAATATATCGCCAGGGACGGTTATCAGGCTCTGGCCAAAGCTTTGAGCGACATGAAGCCGCTTGAGGTGATCGAGACGATAAAAAAATCCGGGTTGCGCGGGCGCGGCGGAGCCGGTTTCCCGACCGGCCTCAAATGGCAGTTCGCCGCCCAGAACGAGAGCGATCAAAAATATGTCTGCTGCAACGCGGACGAGGGCGATCCCGGCGCTTTCATGGACAGGAGCGTCCTGGAAGGCGATCCCCACGCCGTGCTTGAGGCCATGGCTATCGCCGGCTACGCGATCGGCTCCACCAAGGGCTTCATCTATATCCGGGCGGAATACCCCGTGGCCGTCAAACGCCTGGACATCGCCATCACGCAGGCCAAAGCCCTGGGTTTGCTGGGAGAAAATATATTCGGCAGCGGCTTCAGTTTTGATATAGAGCTTCGCCTGGGGGCGGGCGCTTTTGTTTGCGGCGAGGAAACCGCTCTCATGACCTCGATTGAGGGGAAACGGGGCGAACCGCGCCCGCGGCCGCCTTTTCCGGCGGCGCAGGGATTGTGGCGCAAACCGACGATTTTGAACAATGTGGAAACTTTTGCCAATATAGCTCAGATAATCCTGAACGGCGCCGAATGGTTTGCCGGTATCGGAACCGAACGCAGCAAGGGAACAAAGGTCTTCGCCCTCGGCGGCAAGATCAACAACACGGGTTTGATCGAAGTGCCGATGGGAACGCCGCTGCGTTTTATCATCGAGCAGATAGGCGGCGGTATTCCGGGCGGGCGCGCTTTCAAGGCGGCGCAGACCGGCGGGCCTTCGGGCGGCTGTATCCCGGCCGTCAAGATAGACACGCCGATAGAGTATGAAACTCTGCTGGAACTCGGTTCCATGATGGGTTCGGGCGGCCTGATCGTCATTGACGAGGATAATTGCATGGTGGACGTGGCCCGTTTTTTCCTCGACTTCACGGTGGACGAGTCCTGCGGCAAATGTCCGCCCTGCCGGATCGGCACGAAACGGATGCTCGAATTGCTCGGCAAGATAACCTCCGGCCGGGGCGAGGCGGGCGATATCGAAAAACTGGAGAGCCTGGCCGCTTTGATCAAGCGTTCCGCCCTCTGCGGCCTGGGTCAGACGGCGCCGAACCCGGTTTTGAGTACGCTGAGATATTTCCGCCGTGAGTATGAGGAGCATATCCGCGACAATTACTGCGCGGCTGTTGTATGTAAAGCCATGATCTGTTATGAGATCGACGCGGAAAAATGTATCCGCTGCAATCTCTGCAAGCGCAACTGTCCCTCAGGCGCTGTGACGGGCGGCAAAGACGTTGATTATGTCATAGATCGGGACGCCTGTATCAAATGCGGGCTTTGCGTGAGCAAATGCCGCAGCGACGCCATAAAAAAGAAAAACTGCTGAACGGCGCCAGCGTTCAATAAGGAGATAGGCATTATGAGCGAAGTAAATTTGACGATAAACGGGCGCGGCGTCTCCGTTCCGGCGGACTACACCGTGCTGATGGCGGCGAAAAAGCTGAACGTCAACATTCCGACTTTGTGTTATCTGAAAGACGTTAATCAGATCGGCGCTTGCCGCATGTGTCTTGTGGAGGTAAAAGGAGGACGCGGTCTTTCCGCTTCCTGCGTTCTGCCCGTGACGGAGGGGATGGAAGTATGGACGAACACGCCGCTGCTAAGGGAGACGCGGCGGGGGATCCTGGAATTAATTCTTTCCAATCATAACCGGGAATGTACGTCTTGCATACGCAGCCAAAACTGCGAGTTGCAGCGGCTGACGAAAGAGCTGGGGGTGACGGATTCGCCTTATGAGCGGGCGGAGGGCGAGGGCGGCGGTTTTGCGCCCGCGGACGAAAAATCGCTTTCCATAGCGCGCGATCCGGGCAAATGCATCCTCTGCCGGCGCTGCGTCGCCGTTTGTCACGATGTTCAGGGCGTGGGCGTTATCCAGGCCATGGGCCGCGGCTACAACACTGTAGTCGGCACGGCTTTTGACCTCAGCCTCGCCGACGTGGCCTGCATTAACTGCGGCCAGTGCATCCAGGCTTGCCCGGTCGGGGCGCTCAAGACCAAAGACGATACGGATAAAGTGTGGGCCGCTATCGGCGATCCGGCGAAACACGTCGTTTTTCAAGTCGCGCCCTCCGTGCGCTTCGGCCTGGGGGAGGAATTCGGCGTCCCGGCGGGCGGGATCGTCACGCGCCAGATGGCGGAAGCGATCAAGCTGCTTGGCGTTGATAAGGTTTTCGACGCCAATTTCGCCGCCGACCTCACCATCATGGAGGAAGGGACGGAACTGATCGGACGCCTGCAAAACGGCGGCGTCACCCCGATGATCACTTCCTGCAGCCCCGGCTGGATCAAGTATTGCGAGACTTATTATCCGGAGTTTCTTCCAAATTTATCCAGCTGCAAATCGCCGATGGGCATGATGGGGGCGGTGATCAAAACTTATTACGCGGAGAACGCCGGCGTCGCGCCGGAAGATATATATTCCGTCGCGGTCATGCCCTGCACGGCCAAAAAATTCGAGGCGGCGCGGCCGGAGATGAGCGTGGGAGCGCTGCGGGGTGTGGACGCCGTCATTACGACGCGGGAGTTGGCGCGCATGATCAAGGAAGCGCGGATTGACTTCCTCGAACTGGCGGGCGCGGATTTCGACGAACTTATCGGCGAAGGCAGCGGCGCGGGAACTATCTTTGGCGCGACGGGCGGCGTCGCGGAGGCGGCGCTGCGGACGGCGGCCGATATATTGACCGGACAGGATTTGCGGGAGATAGATTATACGGCTGTGCGCGGCGTCAAGGGGATCAAGGAGGCCGTTATCCCGATCGGCGATCTGAACGTGCGCCTGGCGGTGGTGAGCGGGACGGGCAACGCGGGCAAACTGCTGGAGCGGATCAAGGCGGGCGAGGCCGACTATGATTTTATCGAAATCATGGCCTGTCCGGGCGGTTGCGTGACGGGCGGCGGCCAGCCGATCCGTTCCAGCGACGAGAAATACAAAAAGGATTTTCGCGCGGCGCGGGCGACGGCGCTTTATCAGGACGACGTGGAACACGAGATCCGCAAATCCCATCAGAACCCGCTGATCACGAAGATTTACGCTGATTATCTCGAAAAACCCAACAGCCATCGGGCGCATGAATTGCTGCACACTCATTATACGGAGCGGGAGCTGTACCCGGCCAATATCTGAGCGGCGGCGCGGGAGGACGGATGAGCGCGGGCAGATATTCCCGGCAGGAACTTTTTGCCGGTGTGGGCGGGATCGGTCAGGAAAAACTCAGCCGGGCCAAGGTGGCCGTTGTCGGACTGGGAGCTTTAGGGACGGTAGCCGCCGACAGCCTTTGCCGGGCGGGAGTGGGTTTTTTGCGTCTCGTGGACAGGGATTGTGTGGAGCTGAGTAATTTGCAGCGGCAAACCCTTTTCACGGAGGAAGACGCGCGGGAAGAGAGGCCGAAAGCGGTGGCGGCCGCCCGGCGCCTGGCCGCCGTCAACTCGGCCGTGACCGCAGAGCCGCTGGTGGCGGACGTCAACGCCGGCAATATCGGGCGCGTCCTCGCCGGCGTGGATTTGGCGCTGGACGGCAGCGATAATTTCGAGACCCGTTACCTGCTGAACGAGGCCTGTCACAGCCTGGGGCTGCCGTGGATTTACGCCGGGGCTTTGGGCGGGGAAGGCGGGACGATGAACATCCTGCCGGGCGGGCCTTGTTTTCGCTGCCTGGCCCCGGCGGTTCCGGCTCCCGGTTCTTATCCGACCTGCGGTACGGCCGGCGCCCTCAACATGGTCACGGGCATTGTGGCATTATACCAGGCGGCTGAGGCCGTGAAAATCCTGCTCGGCTCGCCGGAGACCTCCCGCTCCTATCTGTCGGTGGATATTTGGCGGGGGACGGAGCGCCGGGCCTTGATCAGGCGCAATCCGGACTGTCCCGTTTGCGGCCGGGGTGAATATGAGTTTCTGACGCGCCGCCGCGACGCCGGCGGCGTCAGTCTCTGCGGCCAGGAGGCCGTGCAGATTGTGCCCGGCGCGCCGGCGGAGCTGGATTTGCCCGCGCTGGCCGCTGAATTGCGCCGGCTGGGCGCGGTAAAACTGACCCCCTTTATGCTCAGTTTTGAGGGGCCGGTTTCGTTCCGCCTTTTTCCGGACGGCCGGGCGGTGATTCAAAACGTGACGACGACGGCGGCGGCCAAATCCGTATACGCCGAGTACATAGGCTTATAAGCCGTAGGCGGGGAAACCGGCGCCGGCCGTCTTCAGACGACGGCGGCCAGCACTTCGCCGATGGCGGCGTTGACGACCAAATTGGCCCGCCGGTCGTAAGGAGTGGAGGATTTGTTTATCAAGACGAGGTTTTTGCCGCTGAAATAATTCAGCAGCCCCGCCGCGGGATGAACCACCAGTGATGTGCCGCCGACGATCATGGTTTCGGCATTTTCGATCGCCGCGATCGCCTCGCGCAGCACGTCGCCGTCTAGAGATTCCTCATAAAGCACCACGTCCGGCTTGACGACGCCGCCGCATTGGGCGCAGCGCGGGACGACGCCGTCCGGGCCGCCGCAAGCCTCAGGCGAAAGAATATAGTCCACATCATATGAGGCGCGGCATTTTTCGCAGTAATTCCGCGCTATGGAACCGTGCAGCTCAAAAACATTTTTGCTGCCCGCTTTCTGGTGCAGGCCGTCGATATTCTGCGTGATTACCGCTTTGAGCTTGCCCATCTCCTCCAGTCGGGCCAGCGCGATATGGGCCGCGTTCGGTTCCGCGGCGAAGACCAGGTTTTCCTTATAATAGGTGAAAAAAATATCCGGCTGCGCTACATAAAAAGAATGGCTTAACATGTCCTCCGGCGAGCGGCCGTATTTCGACTTGGCGTGATACAGCCCGTTCTCCGAGCGGAAATCAGGGATACCGCTTTCAGTGGAGACGCCCGCTCCGCCAAAAAAGACGATATTCTGACTTTCGGCAATGATTTTTTTCAAATCCTCATACAATTTAAACACCCCTTTTTTCAGTATAGCACAGGCCGCCGCAACAAACAACAAAAATGCTTCGGCGACCTCAGTCCCCGCAACCGTAGGGGACTCCGCCTTCGGCGTCCCGCGTGTCGATTAATGTCGAAATTGCGCGCATGAAGTCGATATATTTGGTAATCTTCCGAAAATTTTAGATTGAATTCAAAGGGGAATGATGTTATACTGTTTTTGCCGTGAGAAATGAATCAAAAGCCAAATAAGTAAAAAAGGGGGGAATTTTGCTTCCGTTTTACTGACGCATGAATACTGATGGGAGGAACGTCTATGAATATCGTTGTTTATGGATTTTTAGCACTCTTACCTATTATCGTGGTCGCCGTCTTCCTTGTCGGGTTGAAATGGCCGGCCAGCCGCGCCATGCCCATCTCCTACGTCACAGTTCTAATTATTGCCTTATTTGTTTGGAAACTGCCGGTAATGGAAATCGTCGGCGGCACGGTCAAGGGTCTGATTACGGCAATCACGCTGCTCTACATCATCTTCGGTTCAATTCTCGTTCTGAACACGATCATGGAGAGCGGCGGCCTGCACCAGATCCGCCAGAGTCTGACCAATATCACCAAAGACCGCCGCATCCAGGTTATCATCGTGGCCTGGCTGTTCGGTTCCTTCATTGAAGGATCTTCCGGCTTCGGCACGCCGGCGGCCGTGTCCTGTCCGCTTATGCTCGGTCTTGGCTTTCCGGCGTTCGCGGCGGTTATCTCCGGCATGATCATCCAGAGTACGCCTGTGACCTTCGGCGCCGTGGCTACGCCGGTCCGGACCGGTATCGGCGGCGGCTTGGGCGGCGGTCTCTCCGACGGTTCGCCTGTGCATCTTTACTCGCAGAGACTGGCCAGCGAGGGCCTGATCGGCGGCGATGTGCTGATAGAGAGCACCAACGCGGAAGGCGTCGTCTCCATGGTGCAAAACCCCGTCTTCTTCGACCAGTTCCTGGGGTATATTTCTCATTACGCGGCGCTCCTGCATTTTGTAGGCGGCTTCTGTCTGCCCCTCCTGCTCGTCGCCTTCCTGACCAAGGGTTTCGGCGAGAAAAAATCCTATTCGGAAGGGCTGGCCGTCTGGCCGTTCTGCTTCTTCGGCGCCCTGGCCTTCACGATTCCATATTTGCTGATCAACTTCTACCTGAACTGGGAGCTGACCTCCATGCTCGGCGCCCTGACGGGTTTGGTCATAGTGATCTTCGCCGCTCAGGCCGGTTTCCTCATGCCCAAGAAGACATGGGACTTCCTGGCGGAGGAAAAATGGGATCCGGGCTGTAAAGGCACCATCACGATCGAATACGTGGAAAAACCGGGCGGCATGAGTACCATCATGGCCTGGATGCCCTACGTTTGCGTGGTGGCCCTGATTTTGATCACGCGCCTTGTTCCTTCCTTTAAGGCTTTCCTGAACAACAACCGTATCGGGCCGATCAACGTGCCCTATACTTTGCCGGACGGGGTGACGGTGGCCAATGTCGCAACCACCTGGGAGATATTGTATTCACCGGGTACGATTTTCATTGTCGTGGCCTGCATCACCTTCTTCCTCCACGGCATGAAAGGCGACGCTTTCGGCCGGGCCTGGAAAAAATCGGCCCTGACGATGGTTGACGCCAGTACGGCCCTGATCTTCACCGTGCCGATGGTGCAGGTGTTCATCAATTCCGCCGGCGGTTTTGACCCCACTATCCTCGCTTTGATTGAAGGCGCCCATCCGGACTTCACAGCGGCGCAACAGGCTAATTACACGGCCATGCCCTATGTGCTGGCGGAGGCGGCTTACGCCCTGGGCGGCAGCATCTGGCCCTTCATCGCCCCGATTGTCGGCGGTCTCGGCGCCTTTGTCGCCGGCTCCAACACGGTCAGTAACATGACCTTCTCTCTGTTCCAATTCACGACCGCCAACCTGATCGTGGCGGGTACCGAAGGACTGCCCGGCACCGTCATGGGCGATATCCACTGGCCGGCGGCCATCGTGGGTCTGCAGGCTCTGGGCGGCGCGGCCGGCAATGTCATCTGCGTGCACAACGTCGTGGCGGCGGCTGCCGTCGTGGGCTTTATGGGCAAGGAGGGCATAGTCATCCGCAGAACCTTCCTTGTCTTCTGCTACTATTGCTTGATACCGTCCGCGGCCGGTACAATCTTCCTGTATTCCACTTTGAAGAGCGGCATGTTCTTCGCCGGAATCGTCATCCTCGCGGCTTGGTATCTCTTTGTCATCTATCTATTGGCTACAAACAAGTCACGGCTGAAACAAATCGGCAGTTCTTTAGCGGACTAAAACACTGCCGCCAATCCGGCGTCTTTTCAGGGCGCCGGATTTTTTCTTTGATCACCGGCCTGAAGGCGGCGGCGACTTTGTCTCCCCCCGCCTCAGGCAGTCTTGTGCAATAATGGAGGAACCGCGTGATTCCCGGTGAATATTTTCTGATGATGATGGGGGGCGCCCTGATCGCTCTCGTTTTACCCGCCGCGGCCGCCCTGTGCTGGCGCAAATACAGCCTGAATGTTCCGGCGGCTTTTTTCGGCGTGTTGGCTTATGTGGCGATGGTGCTGCTGTTGGAACCGCTGATCCGGAGCAAGGTTCTGAGTCCTGTCTTTGCTCAGAATCTCGCGATTTATATTTTGGCGGCGGCGCTGTGCGCGGCCGTATTGGAAGAATCATCCAAATTCTTTTCTTATCTGATCTTGCAGCAGACTTTTCGCGGCCCCGGCGTCGGGATTTCAGTGGGACTGGGTTTCGGCGGCTGCGCTTCCGTCGTCCTCTGTCTGCAATTGATCGCCCAAATTCGCGATTGCAACACCGTAAACACCGCCGCGGCGGAGCTGCCGCCCGCGGAAGCGGAAGCTTTCCTGCAAAGCATTTTGCAAGTTGAACCCATATATTTCTTGTTGAGCAGCGTGGATCGCCTGCCGGAGATCATCCTGCAGACGGCGTTTGCCCTGATCGTCTGGTACGCGTTCGCTCACGGCCGCCCTCTGTGGCTGGCGGGAGCGGTGCTGCTGCGCGTTGCCGCGGAACTGCCGCAGGGCGTTATGCAAATCCAGGGGGTGAACAATCTGCTGCTCGCGGAAATCGTAGTCTTTGGGACGGCTTTCGCCGCGCTGGCGCTGGCTTGGAGCCTGTGCCGGCCGGATTTGCTCAAGGCGCAGAAAGAACGCTCTCCCAAAATCAAATTTGAAATTGAATGAGTATGTATGAGTAAAAAACGACGTAAAAACAGAAAACAACAGAGCGGCGCCCGTTCCGGCGGCGGCGCAAGCGGCGGCGGCAGACGGTCGCGGCCGGAAGCGGCGCGCAAAAAAGGGCTGACATTTTTTGAAATCATGGTGATCGGTCTTGTGGCGGCCTGGGTGGCGGCTTTTTTCCTGTCCCGCCAATTAGACGCCCCGGTACACGTCTGGGTGACGCTGGCCACTTATCTGGGTTCCGGCGCTGTGCTGCTGATTCGGCCGGTTCTTTTTGTGGAATATATGGCCAAAAGAAACGAAGCGATTTGGGACGACGCTCCCCGCATCGCCAAACTGAACAGGCGCGTGCGCGTGGTGGCGGTGGTTTTGCTGGCGCTCGGCCTGGTTTTTGGTTATTTGCTTATTAACAGCTCTATGTTTAACTCTCTGGGAATTTATGGGATCGGAGACGATACCGGCGTTTACAGCGTGGAAAGCGACGCGATCAGCCCTCCTTTGAGCGACTGAGTTTATCGACCGTCAGGATATTGATCACATAGCCGCTCATTTCCACCAGCAGACGCGGGATGAAGTAAACGGTGCCGACTATGATAATGCCGTTGGCGGCCATCATGTTTTGCCCGCTTGAAAAAAGCCCCACCAGCGCGAGGACGAAAACAAGAGCCGCCGGCGCCCACCAGAAAAAGCGCAAAGTTTTTCCATTTTTTCCCTTAGTGAGATTGAAACTGTGTTCGAGAATTCTGATGGTGCTGCGCATGGGGTCTTCGATAAAAAGCCAGGGGCTGGGGCACAGGCGTAGCATCAGATAAAAAATCATGCCCAGTTGAAAAGCGACGCTGAAAGTGAGGGCGGTATTCCTGTCCAGCATATCGGCTGTGAGATTGACGATAAGGAGAGCTAATTGCTGAATCGCCACACCGATAAACACGACGGCCAGGGCCATGAACACCGTATTGGCGAAATAACGCCGGTAGTAATGCAGCAATTCCCGCCAGGAGGCGCCGCCTCCCCGCTGATAAACAATCGAGCAATAGCGAACCAGGCCGAGCTGGAGCGGAAAAACGGCGATGACGACCAGGGCGTTTATTCCTGTTTGCAGCATGGAGTTGGCGATTTGGCCGTCGGTGAATTTGGTCAGCAGAGAAAGAGCCGCGAAGACCACCAGGATAATGCAAAAAGAGGCGCCCATCAGCCCGAACAGATTGCCCCGGAAGGCTTGGGCTGCTTTGGTCTTGATTTGGGCGTTGGATAAGGGTTTTTTTTGTTTCAGCTGGAGCATTACGGCGCCGATCTCCTTTCTCGTAAATCTAAAGCGGACTGACATGCTTGAATTTTGGGTTGCGGCGTCAGTCCGCTTTAGAGTATACCATTAATCTGTATTTCAGTCAAAGCGCCCTGTTCCCGCCGCGCGTGTCTGCGGGGGACGCAGCGCGGCGCGCGTTCAGGAACGGCGGCCAAGCATCTGCAGGGCGGAACGCAGTTCCGGCATCCGGAGCAAATCCGCGAGAGCGGCGAACACCAGCAAACCGATCACGGCGCTGCTGGCCAAAACCGCGCAGGAACCCATTTTGCTCGTTCCCCACCAAACAGTGGCGACGGTACTCCACTGCCAGACCGCCGCGCCCATCAGAACGGAAATGGCTGCGGTTTTGATCAGGACGGCCAGAATGTTCCCGCCGTCCAGGCCGCCGGTTTTTCGGCGCAGAATAAAAAACAGGATCAAATCCTGGAGGATTACACCCAAAGAAGTGGCCAAAGCCAGACCGCTGTGACCCAGCGGGCCGATAAAGAGGAACATGAAGGCGACGGTGGCCGCCATCGCCAGAGTGCCGGTCAGCACCGGCAGCCATGTGATTTGCATAGCGTAAAATCCGCGCGGCAAAATCTGCAAAACGGCCTGGGCGGTAATGCCGACAGCGAAAAAATAAAGCGGGGCGGCGGTGGCCGCCGTGTCCGCCGGGCCGAACTCCCCGTGTTCAAATAA
>JAIRRL010000191.1 GCA_031255985.1 Gracilibacteraceae bacterium | reverse complement strand
TAAATACTAAGCCCCTCCGCCTGAGCCGCCGCGACAAGACCGGCCAGGGCCTCCGCCGCTTCCCGCCGCAGCATTCGCTTTTCCACTCTTTCGCTGAAGGAAAAAGGAATTTCCACATAGACCAAGTCGTCCGGCGCGTAATCTGCCGTCAGGCGGCTGTTTTTATTGACCAAAGCGACGATGCGATCTTGGTTTTCCACATTGCCGGCCTCAGCCGGCGTCAAGACCGGATTAAGCTGAACTTCCGGCGCCGGGGGCGAGGGCGGCGTTTCGACCGGGACATCCTCCGGCGGCGGAGACGGAGGATGGGGTTCTTCCGCCGCCGGCGCTCCGCCGCAGCCGGCCAGGATAAGGAGAGAAGCAAACATTATCGCCATAATCAGTCTTCCAAACCCTTTATTTTCCTGTCGCATTGCCGCCTTCCTCTCACTCGCCTTCCGGCAGAATTTCAATCCAGTATCCGTCCGGATCATTGATAAAATACAGTCCCATCTCAGAATTTACAAAACAAACGCAGCCCATCGCCTCGTGTCCGGCGCGGGCGGCTTCATAGTCGGCGGCGCGCAGGCAAAAATGGATTTCGTTCTCGCCTAAATCATACGGCTGGGGATGATCGCGCAGCCAGGTGAGTTCCAAGCGCCAGTCCGAGACGCCGTCGCCGAGAAAAACGATCGTGAAATCTCCGTTCGGGCCGTCCCGCCGCCCCGTCTCCCGCAGACCGAGCGCTTCCCGGTAGAAAGCCAGCGAACGGTCCAAATCCGTAACATTAATATTGTTGTGTACAAACCGAAATTTATTATTCATCCTGACCTCCCTGTTCTATGCGGGGCACATCCGCCACAACGCGGAAATTGCGTACCACATGCTCGGTAAACTCCGGCAGAAGCTCGCCGTTTTTCGTGATGGTAATCGCCTCCGTCGCTCCGATCGAGACAAAATCGACATATTCATTCGCTTCAATCCGCAGCGACTCCCCTTCCCCTTTTGTCCCGGAAAACACCGGTTCGCCGTCCGCCCGCACATCAAGCCAGCAGGGCGCGAAATAGGCCACTTCCACCACCAGCCCCTCGATAATTTCCGGTTCCGCCGGCGCCGCCGGTTCCTCCGGCTGCTCTCCCACCGGATCCGGGGTCATGACGACGTCCTCCGGCCGGTTTTGTTCATCAATCGGGGCGTCTGCGGCGGGTCTTTGCCCGATCGGACCGAAGTAAAACGCCAGCGCCACGACCAGAACCATTGCGACGACGGCGGTCAGTAGCAAAGCCAGCCGCCGGAAAGAAGGGGGCCGGGACTGAATCCGCGGCGGCGGGGCCGGCGGCGGCGAGTTTTCCTCCCTCTGCGCCGGCGGCGAGGACATATAAGCGGCGATCACCGCGTCGTCGTCCAGGCGCAGATATTTGGCGTAAGAACGGATAAACCCCTTCACGTAAGCCGCTCCCGGCAATTCGCCAAACCGTTCCTCCTCGATTGCCTGAATATAAAAAGCCCTGATTTTTATGCTCCGCTCCACGTCCTGATAGGACAGCCCCATGTCTTCACGAGCGGCGCGAAGTGTTTCCCCTACTCCCGTCATACCTTTAACTCCTTCCCGGAAGCGTCGTTCCGGGTTCCGTATATTTGCTCAAACTGCCCGGCCGTCATCAAAACCGTCCGGGGTTTGCTTCCGTCATAAGTTCCGATCACCCTTTTTTCCTCCAGCAAATCGACCAGCCGCGCCGCCCGCGCGTATCCGAGCCGCAGCTTGCGCTGCAAAAGAGAGGTCGAAGCGTTGTTCATTTCGATGAATACCATCGCCGCTTCCGCGAAAAGCGGATCGTCCGGTTCCGCGACTTTCGGCCCGCCGCTCTCTTCGGTCACAATCTCGCGATATTCCGGATTCGCCTGGCTTTTCACATAATCAGCCACGCGATTTACTTCCGCGTCGCTGATAAAACAGCCCTGTACCCGGATCGGTTTGGGCCGGCCCAGCGGATGGTAGAGCATATCGCCCTTGCCCAGCAGTTTTTCGGCGCCGCCGGCGTCCAAAATAGTGCGCGAGTCCACTTGCGAAGAAACGGCGAAAGCGACGCGGGAGGGAATATTGGCTTTGATCAGGCCGGTTATCACGTTCACAGAAGGACGCTGGGTGGCGATGATGAGATGAATTCCCGCCGCCCGCCCCATTTGCGCCAGCCGACAAATCGAATCCTCCACATCCTTAGGCGTCACCATCATCAAATCCGCTAATTCGTCTATTATCGCCACGATAAACGGCAGTTCCGGCCTCAGCGCCTCCGGGCCGTTTTCGCTCTGCCCGTCCGCCTCCGCGGAGGCCGCGTTTACAGCGCCGGCCGCCGCAAGCGCTTTCGCCGCCTTTTCCTCCGCCTTTTTCCGCTCTTTTACCCGCGCCGCGTTATACCCGGCAATATTCCGCTCGCCGCAGGCGGCGAACATTTCATAGCGAAGCTCCATTTCCCGCACCACCCATTTGAGGGCGGAAGCGGCCTTGTCCGCCTCGACGACCACGGGGGCGATCAGATGAGGAATTCCTTCATAATTGGCCATCTCCACCCGCTTGGGGTCGATCAGCAGGAGCTTCACTTCCTCCGGCCGCGCTTTGTACAGGATGCTGGCGATAATGGTGTTAACGCAAACCGATTTACCGGAACTGGTCGTGCCGGCAATGAGCAGATGCGGCATCTGCGCCAGGTCGCCCAGCACATGATTGCCGGCAATATCTTTGCCGAGGGCCAGAGTCAATTTGGCGGCGGTTTGCTGAAAAGCCGCTCCTTCCAGTAATTCCCGCAAGGAAACCACGCTGGTTTCCTTGTTCGGCGCCTCAATCCCCACAACCGCTTTGCCGGGGATCGGCGCTTCAATGCGCACCGAAGCGGCGCTCAGGTTCATCGTAATATCGTCGGCCAGGCTGGCGATACGGCTTATTTTGACGCCGGCCGCCGGTTGCAGCTCGTAGCGCGTGATCGTCGGCCCCCGCGTCACGCGGACGACTTTCGCCTGTACTCCAAAACTCCTGAGAGTTTCTTCCAGCATGGTCACGTTTTCCTGCATATCCTCCCGCGAGGAATACGCCGCCGCCGCCCGTTCCAGCAAAGAAACCGGCGGCAGGGCGTATTCCTCCCCCGCCGTTTCCGCCAGGTTTTCTCTCAGGTCTTCCCCTGCCGCCGCTGCCGCCGAGGGCGGCGTCAGATCCGCGCCGCCGCTCTCCGGCGCGGTAAGCGGTATTTCCGTATCCGCGACAGCTTCGC
>JAIRRL010000190.1 GCA_031255985.1 Gracilibacteraceae bacterium | reverse complement strand
ATTTCGCAAAACTAACGTCAAGAAAATCAACTCCTGTTCTTACATATGAGTTGATTATACCTTAGCCGCAACGCCCCGTCAAGCCTGGTTTTGCCGTTTTGGCAAAATTTGTCGCGGCGGCGGCCCGTCATTTTCCCGCGTCCGGTCTTCAGTGCAGCGGCCGCTCGGCCACCCGTCCGGCGTAGTATTCGTACAGCGGCACCAGCATGGCGTCATATTCTTTTTTCACGCGAATCCAATAGGAAATCAACTGCTGGATATTGCCGACATGATAATGATTCGGCAGATCGTTCAGGATGAAGGCGCTTATATCGCCGACGCAGCGCTCGCATTGGCAGGTGGGGGAATTGTCGGCCATATCCTTGATAATGGTCGCCACAACCCGCTCCATCACGTTTTCTATGAATATTTCCTCCTTGGGGGGCGGTTCTTCCGGCCGGTGCCAGGGGGCGTTTTTCACCACAGCGCAGGCCAGAAGCATGGCGCTGGTGATTTCGGCATAATTTTTCTTATAGTAAAAATCTTCCAGCGCGACGGCCGGCGAAAAAACAGATACGTATTTGGAATTGATCTTGTTCAAAGTAATAGCCGCCGCTTCCATCCGGCAGCGGGCGCAGTGACATACGCCGTAATTGCGCAAAGCCGCGCCGACATGTTCCATGACGATATTATACATCAGGTTGACCGGATGGCGGTAGTTTTCCGAGAATTCCCGCCGGATGCCCAGAGCGGGAACCAGGGGAACGCGATCGTCCGTATCGTGCGGCAGATTGAGACGGCGGGGCGGAGCGGGCGCTACGGGCGCGGGAGCAACCGTAGCGACGGTGGCAGCCGCGCGGGGGGCAGCCGCCGGAGCGGCAGCGGCGGGAGTTTCAGCCGCGGGAGAGCCGGCCGCGGGAATATCGGCAAGCGGAGTATCGATTGCCGGAGTAAGGTTCGCCGGTTCCGGTTCCGGTTCCGGTTCCGGCGCCGGAACCGGCGGCCGTCGCTCGCCGTCGCCCGCGGGAATTATTTTCTCGAAAAGCAGCTCTCTTTTTAAAGCGTTTTTTTTCTTGCCAGCCATGACTTCTTATAATCCTCTCTCTATTAATTCCCGCACCAGTTTTTTATAATCCCGCACCGCGTTGTTGCCCGGCATGTATTTGAACATGTTGACCTGCATGGACTGCGCTTCCGCAATGACCACGCTCGCGCGAACGGCGGCGTTCAGCAGGGGAATTTTCAACTCGTCGGCGATCATTTGAGCGGTGGCGCGGATTTCCCGGCTCAACACGGTGCGGGCGTTAAAGCGCGTGAGTACGATGCCGAGCATCCGCAGGGCGGGGTTGCTGTATTCGCGCACTCGCAACACCGTGTCGTTCAGACGGGCCAGACCCTGGAGGCTGAACATATCGGCCAGAATGGGAACGAGGAGACCGTCCGCCGCCGTGAAGGCGTTGATGGTCAGTACGCTCAGAGCGGGAGGCGTGTCGATGATGATATAATCGTAGACGGAACGTATTTCGCTCAAGGCGTTGCGCAGGATAAACTCCCAGTTTTCCTGGGAAGTGTCAATCTGGACGCTGCTGAGCATTATGTTGCCGGCGATAACGTCGGCCAGCGGCGTTGCCTGGATAGTCTCACCGGCGCTGCGTTCCTTCGCCAGCAAATGATAGGCGGAGGCGCTGTTTTCTGTCGCCGCCCCCAGACTGAAACTGAGATTGCCTTGCGGGTCAAGGTCAATGGCCAAAACTTTGGCCTCGCCGCGTTTGAGACCCAAGGTCAGGGCGTTAGCCGTGGTTGTTTTCCCCACGCCGCCTTTTTGGTTAGCGACCGCTATTACAACGCCCATATCCGCAACCTCCCCCGCTACATGCAGTCAATATTGTTTACCCGTCAGCCGATAACGACCTCGTCCCCCGCTCTCAATTCCGCGCTGAAAGGCGCGTCCCGGCCGTTGAGCCGGCAGCGCGGCCCCGGCGCCCGCTTTGCCAGTATATCTTTTTCCACATAGTTGAACAGATCCAGCAAAAGATAGGTCTCGCCCCCAGTTTTTGCCGCCAGGCGGAGAGATTTGCCGTTCAACATGACCAAAATAGAACCGCTTTGATCCCGGCTCTCCTCCGGCCCGTCGGCGGGATCAACAGAGCTGATAACATCGCCGGGTTCCAGCCGGTCGGCCGCCGCGGCCGGCGCGCCGTTCAGCCAATAGGATTCCTGTTCCGGCGTCAGATGAATCAAACGGGCAAAATCCGCGAAAGTGAGTATTTCTATTACGCCGATCTCATCCCCGTCGGCGATTTCCTCGTCCTCCCCGGCGAACTGCCCGTTTTTCAAAGCCCAAACGCCGGCATAGAATTCCCGTCCGTCAAAAATGACCGGAAAGCGGCTGTAGGCCGGAACCGCTTCCGCCACGCGCCGCCGGGCGTCCGCTCCGTTTACCGCCGGGATAAAGGAAACGGCGTCTCCTTCCCGCACCGGGCTGTCCAGCGCCGCCGCCGCGCCGTTCAGACTGATTTGCGCCGGCTGCGCCAATTCGCCGCTGACCGTCGTCAGGCGTTCGTCCAGGTAATAACGCAGCGGCTTGCCCATATGCCCGACTAATTGCTCATATTTATAATATCCGCTCAAAATGAGAACATCCGAAACCTTCAGGCCTTCATAGCTGTATTGCCGGATCTTCTTGCCGTTCACCGTAACCGTACCGAAATTATGGCCCGCTTCCCGCAAAGCCGTCCAGGCGATCCCCAGCGGAGTGATATATTCAGGGCTTTCCACCCCGGCCGTTTCACCCCCCTCCGGCAAAAAGCGGCGGATATGCGCGGCGCCCCCCACGGCGACCCGGCGCTCATCCATACCGAGTTTTTGGGCAAAAGCTGCGGCCAGACCGGGATATTGGCTGCCGCCGCCCACGAGAAAAAGTGCCGTGGGCGCGGTTTCATTGATTGCCAGTATCTTCTCCGCCACTTCATTCACCAGCATATCCACGGCGGGACGGGCCGCGGCCATTATTTCCGCGTTCGCGGCTGTTTGGGCCAGGCCGAGAATATCGATGAACCCAACTTCTTCCCGTTCGGTCAGGTTTTGTTTTATTTTTTCCGCCGTGGCAAAATCTACCAGCATGGCTTGCATGATAGCCTCGGTGATTTCGTCGCCGGCAATTGTGGCCATATCGTAAGCGACGACGGCCCCGGCGCGGGAGACGGCGATATCCGAGGTGCCGGCTCCGATGTCAACGAGAGCCAGATTCAGCATCCTGAGTTCCGGCGGTATGACGATGTTCATGGCCGCGATCGGCTCCAAAGTCAGACTGACCACTTCCAGACCGCTGCCGTCCATGGCGGCGTACAACCCCTCCACCACTATTTTAGGCAAAAAAGCCGTTATCAGAGTCATTTCAAAGTCCGAACCCTTATGCCCCTCCGCCGCGCTCAACTCATAGCCGTCCAGGGCCTGGCGACTGACGCTGTGGCCAACGCAGTAAAAAGCGGCCCGCTCGCCGCTTTCCCGGTTCAACTCCATCTGCGCCTGCGCAACTGCTTCCATTTCCAGGTTGCGCAGAATTTCCGCCGTGATGGTTTCCCCGGCGCCCAAGCGGCGGCGCAAAGTCACCGTCCGGGTGCGCAAAGCCCGGCCGGCGGCCGCGATAGCCACGGCGGACAGTTTTATGTTCAGTTTTTCTTCCAAGCCGGTTTTGACCTTATTCACACAGGCGCTGACATGGGCGATATCGTCCACTTGACCGTCTATCATCGCCCGCTTGCCGTGTTCTATGATCTCCGCGCCCGCAAGCCGCATTTTTTCGTCCGCCATCTGGCAGACCAAGCCGATTACGGTGCGGGTGCCGATGTCAAGAGCAAAAACCGCTTGTTCCGCCGAGTCCATTTTCCCCTCCTGCCTGATATGTCAACTGGCGGGACTCATCAGGTCGCCCCAGGTTTTGGACACGTTTTTCACACATTGCAGATATGATTCTATGACCGATTCCTCCGGCAAACCGAGTTCCGCCGCCAAGTTCGTCACTTCCCGCCACTCGGCCCGCTCGTGCGCCAGAATCAGACGATAGAGCAGCCCCATCGAGCCTTTCTTTTCCAGCAGCGCCTCGTTTACCTCTTCCGTCAGCGGCAGTTCCTCTAAAATAGTGGCGAGATTATTTTCCAGCAACTGATCCAAAACCGAAAACATGCCGACCAGATAACAGTCCGAATGTTTTTGCCGCAGTTTCGCCACTTGCATCGCCAAAGTCTGAGCTATCTCTCCCCGCTGAAAAGCCAAGCGGATTAAAGAATCGGTTCCCACCCGGCTGGTCATGCCGAAACTCAAAAGATACACCCAGTCCAGCAACTGCCGCATCCCGACGATGACCACCGCCTGCTTGATATTGGCGATACGCGTCCGTAAGGCGAAATAAGCGGAGTTCACCAGCCTGAGCAATTGATAGCTCATGGTCACGTCGCTGGCGATGATGGCGGCGATCTCGTCTACATTCGGCTCCGGCAGCACCAGTTGGCTCATGAGCCGGAGGAAATTCACCTGATTATGCTCGATTTTCTTGCTTTCGATTACCACAGGTTCGGCAAAATAATGTCCCTGTACCTGATGAAAACCGAAGGAGCGAGCCCGCTCAAAATCCTCCCGCGTGTTCACGTTGGTCGCCATCAATTTTTTGTTCAGGCCCAGGCAAACGCGGGAGATTTGAGTCAGAGAATTTTCCGGGGTCGCCTCAATGTCAAGACTGATGATATCCACGAGATCCAGCAGATTAAAATACCGCTGCGCGAACATGAAATCATTGAAAACGAAGGAATAGCCCTCTTCGCGCAATTTATACAACTCCTGCAGCAGCGGCGTGTTGACCGAGGCGCTGTCGTCAATCTGGATGACCAGTTTGTCTTTATTGAACAATTTGCTGACGTTTTCCCGGATCAACTGACTGGTAAACGTCAGATAGAGCGGCATATCATCTGTAAAAAGCTGGGAATCAGCGGACGAAAAAATCTGGGCGATCACTTTCGCCGCGCTCTCGCTCGAAACAGGCTCGTCGCCCATCATCGGGCCATTGCTGTCAGTGTAAATCAGAGAGTACCCGTTGATTTTTTCCGTCTCCACACTGATTATTGGCTGTCTGACTATTGAAGCGGACACGTCCATTCCCCTCCTTGTTTTTCAATGCGCGGACTCTTCCGCCGCCGCGCCCTCCCGGCCTCCGTCGCCAGCCTCCGCCGGCGTCGTATTGGTCACCGGCCCGAAAATCCCTCCCGTCAATACGCAAAGCAATTGCTCATTGCCGCTCAGGAGGTCGGCGACCTGCCAGTCACGCCCGATTCTGTCCGCGTAAACTTGCACGACCGCTGTTTTTTTATTCTCCGCGGCGTTCAGCTCCCGTTGGATCAGAGCGATCATGGCCGCTTCCAATTCTTCGCTGGAAGCCTGTTGGGTAACATAAGGCCCATAATTCTCCCGCCAGTATATGCTGGGGATTTGCTCCATTACGGCCGCCAAGTCATGATATTGAAAGCTAACGCTAACAGCAGCGGTTCGGCCCGTGATGTCGGCGCCCTCCAACACCGTATAGGAAAAATCCGCCAACTTGGCCGTCAGAGCCTCTTTAGCCGGAGCGTAAGCCTCCCTGGTAAAAATACGCTCAAAGACGGGGCCTTGGAAAAATTCCGGCTGCGTGACCGACGACATACCCAGCGTCTTTTGCCACGTAAGCCACATATCGACCGCCGGAGCCGGCGGCTGTATTTCCAGAAAAATTTTATAGGCCGCGAAACCGCCGCCCGCCAAAAGTCCGAGAACAACGACGGCTATGATCAGGAACGGCAGTTTACCGGCCAGAAAGCCTTCGTTTATTTTAACTCCCCGCTCCCGCGCTTCCTGCCGCCGCTCTATCGCCTCTATCCTTCGCCGCACTTTGTCAGACCGTTTTTGCTCTTTGCGTTCGCGCGCCTCGCGCCGGGCCTGACTCTTGCGTTCCTTTTCCTGTTCCCACCATATGGGATCTCTCTTTTGCCGGCGGCCGTTTTCCTTCTCTTCCCGCTTTTTCGCGGCGATTTCCTTTTTCCTGTCCCGTTCCTCTTTTTTCTTTTCCGCCAGCCGCGCTTTCTGTTCCTCCTTCTTTTGCGCGGCTTCTGCTTTATTCTGCGCCTTACTCTCTTTCTCCTGCAATTTCTTCTCTTTTTCCAGACGCTTCAACTCGTTTTGCTCTTCCCGCCACTTGGGGTCGAGCTTTTGCCGCCGCTTTTCCTCCCGTTCCTCCAGCTTTTTCTTTTGCCGCTCGTCCTTACGCGCCCGCTCCCGATCCCGCCGCATAGCCGCCATTTGCGCCTTGGCCTGTTTTCTCTGCCGCGCCTGCTCTTTTGCTTTTTCTTTCAGTTCGTCCTGTTCTCTCAGCCATTCCGGGTCGCGCCGCATTTCTTTTTGCAGCAGTTTCGCCTTGCGCCGCTGTTCCGCCGTCGCTTTTTTCCGCAGCGCCGCCAGCGCCTTGTTATTTTTTGTCAACAAGCCGCGCTTGCGCTTATCCAGCTTGCCCAGTATCTTCTCCGCTTTCCGCTCGACCACAAAGGGCGGATCCTTCACGTTCTGTGACAGCTTGCGCACAGCCTGCTTTTTTTTCATTTCGATGCTGTTCAGCGCCATTTTCTGCTTCATCTCAATGGAGCGCCGCTTCATCTCTTCTCTGCGCCTGGCGGCTGCTTCCATCTGCTGATCCCGCTGTTCACGCCTCTTTTTTACTTGTTCCGCCGTCGCGTCCCGAATAGCTTGCGCCTCGGCGCTGACTGCCGCGTTTTTTTTCGCCGCCATGCGTCAATTCCTCACATCTGCGTTACGTCTAGAGCCGCCGTTTCCTCCTCGTTCAGCAGCCGCTGACTGTCCAAGAGAAGTATCATTTTGTCAGACCGTTTGCCCACGCCGGTGATAAAGCGGTGGGCGTAAGAAGCGGTCAGCTTCGGGGCCGGCTCCACGTCGGCCGGATCTATATCCATCACTTCCCGCACCTCGTCCACGATAAACCCGATGTCCAGCTCGTTGATATTAGTGATGATGATACAGGTGCGACCGTCATATTCTTTTTCCGGCAGATGAAAACGGAGCCGCACGTCCACCACCGGTATGATCCGGCCGCGCAAATTGATGATCCCTTTGGCGTAGCCCGAAAATTGCGGCACCTGGGCAATCGGGCATAAACTGATTATCTCCACGACATCGCTGATCGAGATGCCAAAAAACTGTTCGCTGACAGCAAATGTCAAATATTGGTTAAGGGCGGTCTCCGTTTCCTCTTCCCGTAGTTCCGCCTCCTGCAGCCAATCCATCGCTTTTCCTCCTTTTCTCCCGGACAAACCAAGTCCTGAGTTCCCGTAATATATCAAGCCGCGGGATTATCGCCTCATATCAGCCGCCGGGCCTTAGCGCCGGTTGCGCAAATACCGCAATACCTCGTCGGCAATCATATCCAGTCCCGTCTCCTTGCAAACGGCGCCTTTGCGAAAGGCCACCATCGGCATCCCGTAAACTACGCAACTGTCCTTATCCTGCCCCAGCGTGTACGCTCCGGCCTGGCGCATCAGGAGCAGCCCGTTGGCCCCGTCCCCGCCCATGCCGGTCATGATCACTCCCACCGCGTCCTTTTTGGCGATCTGCGCCACCGAAGTGAAGAGGTAATCCACGGAGGGACAGTGACCGCTCACCTTCTCCCCGGCGGTCACTTTGACGGCATAGCCGAGAGCGGCGGGTTCCAGCCCCATCTGGAAGCCGCCGGGCGCGATCAGAACGCGGCCCGGCGTGATCGGCTCGTGATTTTCCGCTTCCTTGACCTCCATCGCGCAGATCCGGTTCAGTCTTTCCGCGAACATCTTGGTAAATCCGGCCGGCATGTGCTGGGTGACGATAATGCCGGGAGTATCGGCGGGAAAACGCCGCAAGACCTCAGCCAAAGCGTCCGTCCCTCCCGTCGAGGCGCCGAAGGCCAGCACGGTTTTGCCGCGGCTTTTGCCGACGGGAGCGGCGGGAACGACGGGGGCGGCGGGGGAACGGCCGGGAAGCGCGGCGGCCGGCTCGGCGGTTGTTCGGCGCCCGAAGCGGAGACGCGCCACCGCCGCGATCTGGATTTTGGCCGACAATTCAGTCAAAAAAGCGTTCAGCGCTTCCTGGCCGCCTTTGGGTTTTTGGACGAAATCCACGGCTCCGGCCGCCAGAATGTCGAAAACCCGCGCGTCCAGCGAACTTACCATTACCACGGGCAAGGGCCGGCTGCTCATCAATTTTTTCAAAAAATCAATACCGCTCATGCCCGGCATTTCCACGTCCAAGGTCAGCACATCCGGATTTAGCTCCCGAATTTTGTTTTCCGCGTCCGGCGCGTCTACCGCCGTTCCCACCACTTCAAGCCGTTCGTCCTGTTTCAGTCCGCTCGTGAGGACGCCGCGGAAAAAATGGGAATCGTCCACTATCAGTACTCGTATTTTATTTTTAACCGGCATTTCTACACCTCATTTTCAATCAGCTAAAGCGGACTGACGCCTGTAACTTATAATCCTTGCGTGTCCGTCCGCTTCAGTTTTATCGGATGGCCCACGCTTCCCGCGCCGTCGGACGGTTCACGCTTCGCGCGGCTTCAGCGCCTTACGGGCGGATTTCCTTGCTTATTAATTGCGGCAGTCGCTCTGTAAGGTATTAACGGGGCGGCTTGCGGTAAACAGCCGGCTGGATGAAGTGGAAGGGGGTAGAATCTCTGGTTATGGTTTCCGAGTGACCGATAAAAAGATACCCTCCCGGCTCCAACTGTTCGTAATACTTATTTGT
>JAIRRL010000172.1 GCA_031255985.1 Gracilibacteraceae bacterium | reverse complement strand
CGCCGCCGGAGACGCCCGCTCGCCCGTTTCGGAATAAAAAGCGCAATAAGCGCATTTCCGGACGCAAAACGGCACATGTACATAAAGCAGCACGGGTTATCTCAGCTCCTGTCGCCTCTCAGCCCTGTTCGGGGGCGAAATCGCGGACGCGCGCCACCGTCAATCTTCTTCTTCTCCCCCTTCGCCGCCGGCGTGCGCGGCAAAGAAAGCGCTGCCCTCATAAGACTGATCCGGCGGCAGCGACGGCAGACCCTGAGCCGCCATATCTTCCGGGTTGAGGAAGGTCAGTTCCTTGCCGCCGTCCATTGAATAATAAACGGTGTCCACCGGCAGATTTTCCTTGATGGTGCGGGCCAGGCTGTCCATCATGAACCAGTTGAGGCTCGCCGCGTCAAAGAAATAGAAATCCTCCCGCTGCTCGCGCTCGTCCAGCCCCGCCACAAGAGTTGACTCCGCCGCCCAGTCCACTTTGGCCGCCCCGTCTTCCACCTGGACGCCCGCCAGTGTGAAATCCAGACCCGTCCACTCGCTGAGACCGGCTGCCAGCGCCATTATGGCTTCGTCTTCCCCGGCGGCGTCAAATTGCCATTCGCTCGTTCTGACATCTTCTTCGGCTCTGCCGTTGGCAAAGTCAGCATAAAGGATTCCATTTCCTGCGCCTGGAAGTTCGGCGGGTTCCTCCGTCCCGCCGCCTTGCGACGGCTGTGGGCTAGGCGTAGCCGGCGGGGCGGAAGCGCCGCAGGCGGCAAGGGAAAAAATCAGCGCCAGAGCGAAAACCGCCGTCAGAAGTTCTTTTGTCCGCTTTTTCATTGTTAATCCTCCTCATGATTTTCTCGAATTCTGTGTTTGGCTGCCTATCCCCAGAATAAGGCATAAATCGCTATTTGTCAATGGGTTTTGCGCGCAACCGTCAGGCGGCGCGCCCCGCGGAAACCGGAAGCAGCAGGCAAACGCCGGGAGCGGGGCGCTTGACAGATAGGGAGGAGATGTATAGAATTAACAACCGGAGCTGAATAACTGAAGAAAGTGACGGGTAATGAGCATGGTTGAATCGGTCAGTTCTTTTTTGGCGCACTACGTCTCCCCGCCGGTGGTCGTCTTTCTCATCTCCATGCTGCCGGTGCTGGAATTGCGCGGCGGCATGGTCGCGGCGGCTCTTTTCGGGATGCCCTGGCCGGAAGCCCTGTTGGCGTCTTTGCTTGGCAATATGCTGCCGATTCCGTTTGTCATCCTGTTCATCCGCCGCGTCATCGCCTTGCTGGGCCGGGGCGGGCCGCTGCGCTCCTTCGCTCTGTGGCTTGTAACCAAAGGAACCGCCGGCGGCGCCCGCTTGCAGGAGCGTTATCCCCGCAGTTTATGGCTGGGACTCTGTTTATTTGTAGCCATCCCCTTGCCCGGCACGGGAGCGTGGACTGGGGCTTTGATCGCCGCCTTGCTGGGCTTAAAGGCTGCCAGGAGCGCTTCCGCCATCTGCGTTGGCGTCTTGGGGGCCGCCGGCGTGATGTCGCTGCTGACTTACGTGCTGCCGGCGCTGGTGCGCGCCGTTTGATCTTCGGTTTCTCCTACCGCGCCTGCCGCTACCGCCGCCGGCGAAAAGCGAAGGCTCCTTGGCCAGGATTTCATCCGCCAGCTGCGCCAGTTTATCAAATTCGCCCGTCCGGACAGAATTCGGGTGATGAGCCAAATTATCCGCCCGCTTTATTTGCAGCAGCAGCCGGAACATCTCCGGCCCCAGCCGCGCCAGCCATCGCCTGACCGCTTTGCGGCTGCAGGAGATGGTTGCGTCGTGCCAGTGGATTAAATCGCATACTTTTTCCCGCAGCACCCGCGGCGCGCTCATGCGTTTCTGCACCCGGAAGGCTATATCGGCGCTCAGGGCGGCATGGCCGTAAAAATGCCCGATCCCGGCCGCGTCTCTGGTAAAAGAGGCCGGCTTGCCTATATCGTGAAAAAATATCGCCAGGCGCGGCGCCGGCTCCGGGGGCGTCACTTCAAGCGCGCGCAGGGTATGTTCGTATACGTCAAAAATATGGTGCGGGTTATACTGGTTAAACCCGACCATCGGCAGCATCTCCGGCAAAAAAACACCGACGACGTCTGGCCAGCGGCGCAAAATCTCCGCCGCCTCCCGGCCGCACAACAGCAGCACGAGTTCGCGGTAGATTCTCTCCGGCGCCACCCGGCTCAGATTCGGCCCCAGCCGCCGCATAGCCGCCGCCGTCTCCGGCTCCAGCCGATAAGCGAAAACCGCGGCAAAGCGCAGGGCGCGCAACACGCGCAAAGCGTCCTCCTGAAAACGGGCGGCGGGGTCGCCGACAGCGCGGATAAGCCCCGCCGCCAGATCGGCTCGCCCTCCGGCGACATCCAAAAATCCCCGCTCCGGGTGGAAAGCTATCGCGTTCAGCGTAAAATCCCGCGCCGCCAAATCATCGGCTATGGTCGCCCCGCCATCGCCGCCGGCGGTGGCGTCGCTGGCCCGGCGGTAAACTGACGTCTCAATCGGGCAGCCCTGAATGATCACCGTCAAAGTCCCGTGCCGCAGACCGATGTCCAACACGCGCAAACCGGCAAAAGCCGCCCGCATTTGTTCCGGCGCGGCGGAAGTCGCGATATCCCAATCCTTGGGCTGCCGGCCGCGCAGAAGATCACGCGCTGCGCCGCCGACCACCCAGGCTTCATGCCCGCTTGCTTCCAGCAAACGCAACGCCGCCAGCGCCGGCGCCGCCAGCGCCGCCGTCCCTGGAGGCTGTAAAAACGAATCCCCGGCCATGGCTGCGTTGCCGGGCAAAACCGAATCTCCGGTCAAGGCCGGATTACAGGGCAAAGCCGAATTTGGCCGCGATTTCAGCATAGAGCGGCATGGCGACGCCGGCGGCCGCGCCCATGCGCAGCGGCTCAAAGACCAGACCGTCTATTTCGGAGGGGCGATCTTGCTCCACATCCCGCTGCAAGGAAGAAATCATATCCGGCTGTAAGCCGTCAAGCACATTCAGATTGACGGCCAGAATATCCGTCTGCAACGGAATGTTCATGGCCGCGGCGACGGCTTCCATCTCCCGCACCAGGCCGCAGAACATTTCCCGCCCCTCTCCGGTCCGAATTTCCCCCGCGGGAGCGTTATAATACAGCCCGCAGGAAGCGAGGGCGGAAATAAAAGAAAACTTGCGCAGCGTGTCGTGCAGAATATTTTTCGACAGGACGACGGAGATGCCGCTGTTTTTCATATCGTCGGCGATCGCGGTCAAAACCGGGCGGAACTCCTCCGGCCGGCGCGGGCCGAAAACCACGCGCATCAGTTTGTCGTGCATCCGCACGATTCCCGGCGCCTCAATGCTGGCGGTTACGTACATACAGCCGTCGAGAACGGGGACGCCCGGCAGCTCGGCCTGCATCCGCCCGCCCGTGCCGAAAATGTTTAAAATAGGTATGACCACGGTGTCCGGGCGCGCGACGCGCCGGATAAGGGGAATGGTTGAATCGACGGAATACCCTTTGACGCACTGGAGAATCACATCCGGACTGCCCTCATAGCTGTCCGTGTCAAAAGCGGGCAAAGACAGGGTGAAATCGCCCCGGTGAGGGGTTTTCATCTGCAGGCCGCCGGCCTGAATAGCTTCAAGGTGACTGCCCCTGGCGATCAGAGTCACATCCTGGCCGTCCTGGGCGAGATAGGCGGCCAGAGAGCCGCCTGTGCCGCCGGCGCCGATGATCAGGTACTTCATTGCGCTTCATCTCCATTCTCAAAATGTTCA
>JAIRRL010000164.1 GCA_031255985.1 Gracilibacteraceae bacterium | reverse complement strand
GCCGGCAATTTGACGGACAATAACTATCATTTCAATATTTTTGCCGCTATAGACGAGGTAACGCCGGCCATCGCCCAGGGCAAGCTGGACATCGCGGCCGTGCCGGCCAATCTGGCCGCGGTTCTGTTCAATAACGCGGATGTGGACGTGCAGGTTTTGGCTATCAATACCCTGGGCGTCTTATATATCGTGGAAAATGGCGAAACCGTGCAAAGCGCCAAGGATTTGGCGGGTAAAACCATATACGCCAGCGGCAAGGGAGCGACGCCTGAATTCGCTCTCCGTTATATATTGCGGGAAAACGGCCTTGAGGATGATGTGACGCTGGAATGGCTGCCGGAACACGCCGCCTGCGTCAGCGCCATCAACAATGATCCAAATGGAGTCGCCATGCTCCCGCAGCCTTTTGTCGCCTCGGCTCAGGCCCAAAACGACAGCCTGCGCGTGGCGCTGAATCTGACGGAGGAATGGGACAAACTGCAAGCCGGCGCCGCTGCTCCCAGCACTTTGATCACCGGGGTAATCGTGGCTCGCTCTGAATTTGTCCGGCAAAATCCGGAAGCTGTGAATTCATTCCTGGATCATTATGAAGCTTCGGTCGCTTTCGTCAACAGCGACCAGGCGGCTGCGGCCGAGTTGATCGGCGCTTATGAGATCGTGCCCGCAGCGGTGGCTCTGCAGGCTTTGCCGTATTGTAACATCGTATTTATTGATGGGGCGGAGATGAAAGAAAAACTGGCCGGATACCTGACGGTTTTGATGGAACAAAGCCCGGAGGCTGTGGGCGGCGCCCTGCCGGCCGCTGATTTCTATTACGCCCGTTAACACTCCCCCGCGCCCGGCAAAGAACGGCGCCCACTTAAAGCTTTGGGCTGTATTGTTTTGGCTTGCGGTGTGGGAAATCGGCAGCCGGGCGCTGAATCAGAGTCTTTTACTGGTCTCGCCGGTTACGGTTTTAACCCGGCTGGGTCAACTGGCGGGTACAACCGGGTTCTGGCAGGCGGTGTTCTTTTCCTTTCTGCGCATTGTCGGCGGTTTTTTGGCGGCGGTGACGCTCGGCGTCATAGCCGCCGCCCTGGCCGCGCGTTCGCGCCCCGTGCGGGAACTGGCCGCTCCCTTTATGCTCACGGTCAAATCCACTCCGGTGGCTTCGTTCATAATTCTCCTGCTCATTTGGGTACCCAGCCGCAACCTTTCCATAGTCATCGCCTTTATAATGGTATTACCAATAATTTACACCAATGTCTTGAGCGGAATTATGGCCACAGATCCGCAATTGCTGGAAATGGCCAAGGTTTTTCGTCTGCCCGCCAAACGCACTATCCGCTATATTTATGTATCGCAAGTCCTGCCATATTTTCGCGCGGCTTGCGCCGTTTCGCTCGGACTTTGCTGGAAAGCCGGCGTCGCGGCTGAAGTCATCGGCATACCCGCGGGATCGCTGGGCGAGCGGCTCTACACGGCGAAAATATTCCTGCAAACGGCGGATATTTTCGCTTGGACCTTTGTGATTATCCTGATAAGCCTGCTTTTTGAAAAACTGTTCATGTGGCTTTTGCATCGCGCGATCAACCGGCTGGAAAGGATGTGAGCGGCGTCGGCATCGAGATCAGCAATCTTTACAAATCGTTCGGCGCCAACTCGGTGCTGCGCGGATTTTCCTGCCGCATCCCCGACGGAGACGCCGTCTATGTGGCCGGTCCGTCCGGCCAGGGCAAAACGACGCTGCTGCGCATCCTGATGGGGCTGGAAACGGCTGACGCCGGCAGCCTGAGCGGTCTGGCCGGCAAGCGTTTTTCCGCGGTGTTTCAGGAAGACCGATTGTGCGAAAACCTGAGCGCTTTTTCCAATGTTATGATGGTGGTAACAGACCCGCTTGCGCGCGACGAAGTTAAAAACGCTCTGCGGGCGGTGGGGCTGGCGGGGCATGAACACCGGCCCGCCAGGGAACTTTCGGGCGGCATGCGCCGACGAACGGCTATAGTCCGCGCGCTTTTGGCAGAATATGACATACTCTTTTTGGATGAACCGTTTAAGGGCCTGGATGAGGATACCCGCCGGACAGTGGCGGCTTTTACAAGGGAAAAATCCAGGGGGAAAACGGTGATCATGGTCACGCACGAGCCGCGCGACGCCGAGAGTATGGGGGCGACTTTGATTACCTTGCCATAGGGCGATAAAGGAGGAATTAATTTTGGCGGCCATCCTGAAAAACGACTGGGACAACCATCTCGCGCCGGAATTCACGCAAGAGTATTATCTGCGGCTGCGGCAGTTTCTCATCCGGGAATACAAAGACCGAACTGTTTATCCTGACATGCACGACATTTTCAACGCCCTCCATTTTACCCCTTACCAGCGCGTGAAGGCGGTCATCCTCGGTCAGGATCCCTATCATGAACCGGGACAGGCGCACGGGCTCAGTTTTTCAGTGAAACCCGGCGTCTCTCTCCCCCCCTCTTTGAAAAATATTTTCAAAGAATTACAGGACGATTTGGGTTGTCTTCCCCCCGCCCACGGTTGTCTCACCGCTTGGGCCGAACAGGGCGTACTGCTCTTAAACGCCACGCTGACTGTCGAGCGGGGCCGGGCCAATTCTCATCAAAACGCGGGCTGGCGTTTTTTTACCGACCGGGTGATCAGCGTATTGAACGAAAGAGAGGAACCGGTCGTTTTCATTCTCTGGGGCAAGAACGCGCGCGCGAAAAAGGCGCTCATAACCGGCGCCCGCCACGCGGTGATTGAATCGGCCCACCCCAGTCCGCTTTCGGCGGCATATG
>JAIRRL010000127.1 GCA_031255985.1 Gracilibacteraceae bacterium | reverse complement strand
ACGAAGGGATCTCCGCCTTTCAGCCGGGTCACGACCCGGCCGGCCGCGGCCTCCCGCGCCAGCAATTCGTTGATGGCCGCCTGCGGCATAGCGCGGTGGGAGGGCGACTTGCCCACATAGACGCGGCGGGCCGCCGCCGGCGCGTATTCCAGCAATTCCGGCCCCGCCAGCCGGTCGTAAACCAGCACCTCGCTCCGCCGCAGACACTCCAGCCCTTTGACGGTAATCAGCCCCGGATCGCCCGGACCGGCCCCGACCAGAAAAACATGACCCTCACTCATTTTCGCTCCTTCCTCCCACCGGCGCAAAAACCACGCCGCCGCGGGCGGCGATAAGCGCGGCGGCGCTCTCGCCCAGCGCGACCGCCGTCGCCTCGTCCCGCGCCGCCGCCGCCGCTTCCGCCCGCGTCAGCCGCCGCCCGTCCTCGTCGGCTGTCAGCGCCTGTAAGCGGAGAATTTCCCCTTCCCAGAGCGCCAATGCCGCTATCGGCCGCCGGCAGCCGCCGCCCAGCCGGTCGAGCAAAGTCCGCTCCGCCGTCGCCGCCAGTTCAGTCGGTTTATGCGCGACTGTCGCCAGCAGCGAAACGGTCTCGGCGTCGTCGGCCCGGCATTCCGCCCCCAGCGCCCCCTGCCCGGCCGCGGGCAAACAAACGGAAACAGGTAAATACTCCGTCACTTTTGTTTCCAGCCCCAGACGCAAAAGTCCGGCCGCCGCCAGTATTATTCCATCCAATCCTTCTGATTCCAATTTATGGATGCGGGTGGCCAAATTTCCGCGCAAAGACTCAATGCGCAAATCAGGGCGCAAATGCCGGAGCTGCGCCGCCCGCCGCAAAGAGGACGTTCCGAGACGGGCGCCCGGCGGCAGTTCCGCCAGCGGCCGCCCGGAACGGCTGATCAGGGCGTCGCGCGGATCCTCCCTCCGGCCGACCGTCCGCAAGGTCAGACCGGCGGGCAGTTCTCCCGGCACGTCTTTCAGGCTGTGAACGGCAAAATCTATTTCCCGCCGGAACAGTAAATTTTCCAGTTCCTGTGTGAAAAGCCCTTTGCCGCCTATTTCCGGCAGCGGAACGGCGGTCAGTTTGTCGCCTTTGGTTTTAACGGCGCGAATCTCAAACGCTATATGCGGGCAGGTCTCCTTCAGCCGGCTCAGCAACCATTCCGTCTGCCGCAGAGCCAGCGGGCTTTCCCTGCTCCCAACCAGGAAGCGCCGCTTCATCATTTTCCTCCTCCCTGTCCAGTCCGAACAGGCTTTTCACCATTTTGGCGTACATATGTCCCTCCGGTTTCAGGGCAAAAGCGCGGAGAGCGCGGATCGGCCGGTGCAGCAGCTTGGCCGTCAGCGAAGCCGCCAGCAGGTTCATGGCTTCGGCCTGCCGGTCGTCATATTCGCCCAGACGGCGTAAAGCCAGCTCGACTTCCTCCGTCTGCACGGCCTGAAAAGATTCGGTCAGGGCGCGAATGGTCGGCGCGACGGAGTTCACCGCCAGCCGGGCCATAAAACTCTCACATTCCTCGGTGATGATTTCTTCGCCTTGATCCGCCGCCAGCCGCCGCCGCGACCAGCTCTCGTCCTCGACGCACTGAAAATCATCCAGGTCAAATAAAGTCACCCCAGGTATCTCCTTGGCCAAAGGGTCGATCTCCCTGGGCGCCGACATATCGACCAGAAGCAGCGGCCGCCCGCGCCGGAGCGCCATGGCCCGCGCCGCCGTTTCCGCCGTGATCAGGTAAGAGGGAGCGGCGGCGGCGGAAATGACTATATCCGCGGCGACCAGGCAATCCGGCGCTTCCGCCAAAGCAACCGCGCGGCCGCCGCAGGCCGCCGCCAGTTCCCGCGCCCGGTCGGCCGAGCGGTTGGCGACAATTATATCGGCGACGCCGTTCTCCCGCAAACCTTTCATTACCGCCGTCCCCATTTTACCGGCTCCAAGCAGGAGGACGGAACGCCCGGCCAGCGAACCCAGCGCGCGTTTCATTAAGATAGTCGCGATATAGGGAATGGAGACCGGACATCGGTCGATGCCCGTTTTCGTCCGCACCCGCTTGCTGGCGGCCAAAGCGTGCTGAAACAAAGTGTTCAGCACCGGGCCGGTCGCGCCGGCTTGCCGGGCCATTTCGTAAGCGTTTTTCACCTGGCCGGCGATTTGGCTTTCGCCCAAGGCCATGGAGTCAAGGCCGGCGGTAACGCGAAAGAGGCGCCGCACGGCCTCCAGCAAAGTATGCGCGTACACGTGCTCATGCACCGAGCCGGCGGATAAACCGGTTTTGGTTTCGATAAATTTCAATAAAGCTTCCTTGCTCTGCTCCCAGTGATCGGTCGTCAGGTAAAATTCCGTGCGGTTACAGGTGGATAAAACGCAACATTCTCTTATGCCCGCGCATTGCTGCAATTCCGGCAGGAGACGGCTGATTTCATCTCCGGACAGCGACAGGCGTTCGCGCAGCTCAATCGGAGCGCTGTGATGACTCATGCCGATCACGGCAACAAACATTTTGTCAACCCCTTCTTTGAATTCGGTCGAAAATTCACCGCGAAGCCGGTTTCAAGCGGCTTCGCCCCCGGTGGAAAAGCGCGGGCGCGCTTCCCCGGCCAACCTAATTATGCCACCTTTCGCGGGAATAATCAAGTTTTATCAAGCGGCCGCCGGGGCGGGAATTTTGTTGGAAATGGGCCCCAAGCGTCTCGCAAAAAATGAAATTTTGTGGTATAGTTAGGCGGACGCCCGGCGGACGGGCTGTACGCACTGTGCGAAAGGAGCGATTTTGCCTATGAGCGGCGCCATTCCGGGAATGATAACAAAAACTCTGCTTTGCGTGGACGGCGCGTCGCCCGCGGATATATCCGGCAGGTTTTATAATTTATATCTCGAAAAGCCGGTTTACTTTCAAACGATGAAAGAATTTCTGGACAAAATGGGCGAGTTTTTGGACACGATTTCCTTCCCGCAGAAATTCCTTGATTACCGTTCTTTCCGCGAGGAAAACAAGGAGACGCCGGCTCGGAATGTGGCGCCGGCCCCCAAAAAATATTGGAGTGAAGTCCTGTTTGAGGCGGAAAAAGGCGAGCAGGCCACTTTTATCTTTCAGGTGCGGTTCCGGCAAAGGGGGGAATGGCAGGGGACGTTAAGCTGGACAGAGCGGAAAAAACAGCGGCCGTTTCGCAGCACTCTGGAGTTTATGCGCCTGCTCAACGCCGCGCTCAATAACGGGGAAGGCGGCGGCAGCGGCAGCGGCTGGAACGGCGCCCCGGCGGAGGAGGAAGAATGAATTTCGTCAAGATGCACGGTCTCGGCAACGATTTCATTTTGGCGGACGAGTTCAAGGCCCAGACTGGGCTGGACTACGCGGAAGCGGCGCGGAAGCTGTGCGACCGCCGCCGGGGAATCGGCGGCGACGGACTGTTGCTTTTGTTGCCCGCGCAAGACGCGGAGGCCCGGATGCGCGTTTTCAACGCCGACGGCTCCGAGGCGGAAATGTGCGGCAACGGCGTCCGCTGTCTCGCAAAATACGTCTACGACGCCGGCTATGTTACAAGCGAAGCGTTCACGATTCAAACGGAAGCCGGGATAAAAAACGTCTGGCTGTCGGCGGACGGCGGTTCCGGCCGCGAAATCCGCGTCAATATGGGCATCCCGCTTCTGCGCCCGGATTGGATCCCGGCGCTGGCGCGGCAGGAAACGGCCGTGCAGGAAAAAATCGAGATGGACGGACATAGTTTTATTTTTACCGCTGTTTCAATCGGCAACCCGCATTGCGTGATTTTCACGCCCGCAATAGAGGAAATCCGGCTGACGGAGGTCGGCCCCGCCCTGGAACGCCATCCGCTTTTTCCCGCCCGTACCAATGTCGAATTCGCGCAAGTCGTGAACCGGCGGGAAATCATTCTGCGGGTGTGGGAAAGGGGGGCCGGGGCCACGCAGGCTTGCGGCACGGGCGCCTGCGCCGCCGTGGTGGCGGGCGTACTCGAAGGGAGGCTGGAACGGGAGGCGCTCGTTCTTCTGCCCGGCGGCGCCTTGCGCGTGAACTGGCAGGATTCCGGCCCCTTGCTGATGAGCGGCCCGGCGGCTTACGCTTTTCGGGGAGAAACTTTGCAGTAAACAAACAGGGAGGTTGAACTTACATGACGGAACTGGCGGAGAGGATCAAAAATTTACCGCCCTATCTTTTTGCGCGCATCGACGGCAAAATCGCGGCGGCGAAAGCCAAAGGAATCGACGTTATCAGCCTTGGCATCGGCGACCCGGATTTGCCCACGCCGAAAAACATCGTTGACAAGATGGCGGCGGAAGTGCATAACCCGGCCCATCATCAATATCCGTCTTACGCCGGTATGCTCAGTTTCCGGCAGGCAGTGGCGGAATGGCACCGCCGCCGCGGCGGCGTCGAACTCGACCCGCAAACAGAAGTGCTGACCTTGATCGGGTCCAAGGAAGGGATCGCCCATATCTCATTTTGCTATATCAATCCCGGCGACGTGGCTCTCGTGCCTGATCCCGGCTATCCGGTCTATGAGATCGGCTGTATGCTGGCCGGCGGCGAGTCGTACAAAATGCCTCTGCTGGCGGAAAACGGGTTTTTGCCTGTATTCGAAGATATTCCCGCCGCCGTAGTCAAAAGGGCAAAGCTGCTTTTTCTGAATTATCCCAATAATCCGACATCGGCTGTGGCCGATGGGGCGTTTTTCCGGAAAGCGATCGCCTTCGCCCAGGCCAACGATATAATCATCTGCCATGACGCCGCTTATTCGGAGATAGGGTTTGACGGCTACAAGCCGGTCAGTTTTCTGGAAATGCCGGGGGGGAAGGAGGCGGGGATCGAGTTCAACTCGCTTTCCAAAGCCTACAACATGACCGGCTGGCGCATCGCTTGGGCGGCGGGCCGACATGACGTGATCCGCGCCCTGGGAACCGTGAAGTCAAATATAGATTCCGGCGCTTTTCAAGCTGTGCAGGCGGCGGGGATCGAGGCGCTGCTCGGCCCTCAGGATAATATCGCCCGCATGTGCGCCGTTTATCAGGAGCGGCGTGATATTGTCGTCGAAGCTTTGAACGGCATGGGCTGGCGGCTGGAAAAGCCCAAGGCGGCCGTTTATGTATGGGCGCCTGTGCCCAAAGGCTTCACTTCCGAATCTTTCGCTGAATTCGTGCTGGAAAAAGCCGGCGTGGTCGTGACGCCGGGCAACGGCTACGGCGCGGCCGGCGAAGGCTATATCCGCATTACGCTGACCATAGACACGGAACTGCTGCGGGAAGCGCTGCGGCGAATGGAGGACAGTCTCGGCTCTGTGACCTTTTAGAGAGAGTATTTGGGCAAGAGGTGGTAAAAAATGGCGTTGACTTTGCGGGATGTTTACCGGTTCGCCCAGGAGCAGGACGTGAAATTTGTGCGCCTGGCTTTCTGCGATATTTTTGGCGCCCTGAAGAACATTTCCGTGATGACGGCGGTGCTGCCGCAGGTGATTGAAAACGGCGTGCCTTTTGACCCGGCCCAGATCAGCGGTTTTCCGCCAGCGGCCGGGGATCTGTATCTGCACCCGGATTTGGATACTCTGACCATACTGCCCTGGCGGCCGAGCCAGGGGCGTGTGATCCGCCTGTACTGCCATATCCGGCACTGGGACGGCCGCGAATTCGCCGGCGACGGCCGCGCTTTGCTGCGGCGGGCGGCGGAGCGGCTGCAGGAGAAGGGCTACCACTGCCTGATCGGACCCAAATGTGAATTTTACCTCTTTGAACTGGACGCGGACGGGAACCCGACCCAAAAACCGCAGGATCAGGCCGGCTATTTTGACGTGTCTCCCCTTGACCGGGGGGAAAACGCGCGGCGCGATATTTGCCTCACTCTGGAGGAAATGGGAATTCAGGCGGAAAACTCTCATCATGCGCGGGGGCCGGGGCAGAATGTGATCTCTTTTCGCCCCGGCGAGGCTTTAACGGCGGCGGACCAGTTGGTGAGCTTCCGCAACGTGGTTAAAAGCATCGCCGCCGGCAGCGGTCTTTTCGCCTCCTTCATGCCCCAACCTCTTCCGGGCGCGAACGGCAGCGGTCTGCGCGTTAATATTTCTCTGACCAAAAACGGGCGCAATATCTTCAGCGGCGGCGTCAGGCAAGACGCCGGGGAAGCGCGCCATTTCGTCGCCGGTATTCTGCGGCGGGCGGCGGAAATAACGGCGGCTCTGAATCCGCTTACCAATTCTTATCGCCGCTTCGGCACAGGCGCGGGGCTGGAATACATGGGCTGGGGGCGGGAAAGCCGTTTGCAGCTCGCCAGGGTTCCGGCGGCGGCGGACGAGTTCGCCCGCGTGGAAATCCGTTCCCCCGACCCGGCCAGCAATCCTTATCTGGGGTTCACCCTTCTGCTCCGGGCGGGACTGGAAGGATTGGAGGAAAAACTGCCCCTGCCGCCGCCGTTGCCTTGCGGCGGGAAGGAACAGGCGCCGCCGCCGTCAGTGCTGCCGGCCACCTTAGGCGAAGCGCTGACGCTGGCGGAAAACGGCCGCTTCTGGCGCGACTGCCTGCCGCCGGTGCTGGCGGACGCTTATCTTGCCGCCAAAAAAGCCGAGTGGCGGGCTTATCTGGCGGCGGCGGACAAAGACGTTTTCGAACGGGAAAATTATTTTGCGGCTGTCTGAATACGGCGAAAGAGGTGAGAGCCGCGATGGACTACGCGCTGGTGGCCAGCGGCTCTGAAAAGCCGCGCGGTTTTTTGCTGCAAACGCTGAAAGAAACGATATACGGCCAAGTCGCTTTTACCCGCGCCGGCAGCGAAGCGCGCCGGTTTTTGCGGACGAACGACTACGATCTCGTGGTTATCAACACGCCCCTCACGGACGAATTCGGGCACGAACTTGCTCTTACCGCGCTGGAAAACACCTCCGCCGGGGTAATCCTGATCGTAAAAAGTGAAATCGCCGAAGAAGTGGAACTCCGTTTCGCGGATTACGGCGTTTTTGTGTTGGCCAAACCGCTGAACCGGCAGATTTTTTATCAGTCTTTGAAGCTGATGGCCGCTTCCCGCCGGCGGCTTGTCAGCCTGAAAAAGCAAAATTCAGAGCTGCGGCACAAAATCGAAGAACTGCGCCTGGTTGACCGGGCCAAATGCGCCCTGATCCAATATCTGAACATGACGGAAGCCCAGGCGCACCGTTACATTGAGAAACAGGCGATGGACATGCGGACGGCCAAAACGGAGATCGCCCAAAGCATATTGCGCAATTACGAGGCGTGAAAAGCGTCCGTCTCCAGCAAATCTTTCAGCACGTCTTCCCGCATGCTGAAACTATGCGCGTTATCCGGGAATACTCCCTCCTTAACCTCTTGGCAATACGCTTTAACCGCGCCAACGATTTCTTTCTCCAAAAGCGCGTATTGTTTAACGAATTTGGGGGTGAATCGGTCGAACATACCCAGCAGGTCGTGATACACCAGCACCTGCCCGTCGGGATCCGGCCCGGCGCCGATGCCAATGGTGGGAATTTGCAGTTTTTCCGTTATCGTCGCCGCCAGTTCAGCCGGCGTCGCCTCCAGCACGATCATGATCGCGCCCGCTTCCTCAAGCGCCAGAGCGTCCCGGAGTAATTGGCGGGCGCCTTCCAGATCCCGGCCCTGCACCTTGAAGCCGCCCAGCTGACCGGCGGTTTGCGGGGTAAGGCCGATATGGCCCACAACCGGCGCCCCGGCCTTGGTCAGGGCGCGGACTATGGGCGCCCAATCCTCCCCGCCCTCCAGTTTCACGGCGTCCGCGCCCCCTTCCTTCATCAGCCTGGCGCTGTTGCGCAACGCCGCGCCGCTTTCCGCGCAGCTCATAAAAGGCAGATCGCAGATGATGAAGGTCTGCGGCGCGCCGCGCCGCGCCGCTTTCAAGTGATGAAGCATATCCTCCATCGTCACGGGGACAGTGGAGTCATAGCCCAGAACGACCATACCCAGAGAATCCCCGACCAAAATCGTATCCACTCCCGCCGCCGCCGCCGCCCTGGCGGACGGGTAATCATAAGCGGTGATCATCGTGATTTTCTCGCCGTCCGCCGCCATTTGGCGCAGTTCCGGCGCTGTTTTTTTCATAAAAAACTCCTCCTCTCGGATAATTGTTTTTTGGATCCGCTGAATTTGAACCCGGAAAAAACGGCGGCCCGGCTATATGGCCAGTTGATCCGCCAGTTTGTAGATTTCGTCGTTGAAAGGCGGTCTCTGGGCGAAAGCCATGCTGAGGGGGCGCAGGACTATTTCATTATGCCAGGCCGCCACCATAACTTCCGACTCGCCGTTCAGCAGAGCTTCCACCGCCTTGGCCCCCATCCGCGTGGCTAAAACCGCGTCGGCGGCCGAAGGGCTGCCTCCGCGCTGCACATGGCCGAGTATAGTCACGCGGGACTCCACCCCGGCGATCTCATGCAGGCGGGCGGCGATTGCCTGCGCGTCCCCCGCGCCCTCGGCCACAATGATAATGCTGTGATTCTTGCCCCTGCTGATACCCCGCAGGATTTTCCGCCCTATTTCATTCAGATCGTAGGGCGCCTCCGGAATGATGATCGTTTCCGCCCCGATGCCCAAACCGGCTCTGAGGGCGATATCGCCGCAATTCCGTCCCATCGTTTCCACGATGAAGGCGCGCTCATGGGAAGAAGCCGTGTCCCGCAGCTTGCTGACCGCCTCGATAACGGTATTGACCGCCGTGTCAAAGCCGATGGTCAGTTCGGTGCCGAGAATGTCGTTGTCAATTGTACCGGGAACGCCCACCACTCGGACGCC
>JAIRRL010000118.1 GCA_031255985.1 Gracilibacteraceae bacterium | reverse complement strand
CGCCGGCGGGAAGCGGCGCGGCCGGGCCGGATGAAAGCGGCGAACCCGCGGGTGAAGGCGGGAACGCAGGCGCTGGCGCTGGGGTAAGTGAAAGCGAAGGCCCGGCCGAGGACGCGGGGGAAAGCGTGAACGCGGGCGCGGGCGCTGGGGTAAGTGAAAGCGAAGGCCCGGCCGAGGACGCGGAGACTGGAGCGGGTGAAGGTGCGGGCGCGGGGGCAAGTGAAGACGAAGGCGCGGCCGAGGACGCGGAGACTGGAGCGGGTGAAAGCGAAGGCCCGGCCGAGAGCGCGGGGGCAGACGCGGGCGCGGGCGCTGGGGCAAGTGAAAGCGAAGGCCCGGCCGAGGACGCGGACGCCGGAGCGGGTGAAGGCGCGGCCGGCGGCTTGGTGGTCGCCGCCGGATTCGCCGTCGTTTTGCTCGGCGGGGGCGGTATATTCCTGCTGAACAAGAGGCGCGGAAAATGAGGCGGCGACCGGCTCCACCGCTGATTATGCCGGTGCTGGCGCTGCTATTAGCGCTGGGGGGCGGCGGCTGCGTGAATCAACGCCCGGACGAAACCGCTTTGCTGGCGGCGGAAAACCAGGCGGGAACTTACCGTCTCGTGGCGACTTCGCGGGCCGTGGTGGAAATATGCGACCGGCTGGAACTGGAACTGGCCGGGGCGCCGGAGCTGGCGGGACTGCCTGAGCGTTACGCCGGCGTTACCCGCACCGGCAGCCCCATGTCCCCTGATTTGGAAATAATCAAACTCATCGCCCCCACGGAAGTGGCCGGGCCGGATATGCTGCAAAGCGAACTGGAACCCGCATACGCAAACGCCGGTCTGCCGGCTACTTTCCTGAACTTGCGGACAGTACGGGGTTTATACGACAGCGTCGAATACCTCGGCAATAAATACGGGGCCGGGGAACAGGCGCGCGCCATGCTGGCGGAATACAGCGAACGGCTCGCGGCGCTGGAGACGGCCAGAGACGGGCGCCCGGGGCCGCGGGTACTGATCCTCATGGGGATGCCCGGCGCCTATGTCGAATGTACGTCCAATTCCTATGTCGGCAATCTGGTCGAAGCCTGCGGCGGAATCAATGTGACGGCAGACCCCGTAGACGGTTTTGTCAACTGGAATACCGAGGATCTGCTGCTCGCCGATCCCGATATTATTCTCCGCACCGCCCACGCCCTGCCGGAGCAGGTGGCGGAGATGTTCGGGCGCGAATTCGCGGAAAACGATATATGGAAACATTTCCGGGCCGTACAGGCAGGACGGGTGTATGACCTCAACCACGCCGTTTTTTCCACCAGCGCCAATTTCCGCTGGCCGGAAGCCTTTGCCCGCCTGGAAGAAATATTTTACGGCGGGGCGGCCTCATGAAAGTCCTGCCGCAAAAAATCCCGCTCTTATGGCGGCGGAGCCTGGCCTGCGCCGTGCTGGGCCTGCTCACCTTCGGCCTTTTTTTCACCGCCCTCAAATCGGGCAGCCTCTCCGTGACCTGGGACGAATTGCGGCGCGGCCTGTTTGTCGCCTACGACCCGCGCGTCGCGGCCATCTATGACCTGCGCTTCCCCCGCGTCGTCGTCGCCTTGCTGGCCGGGGGCATGTTAGCCCTCTCCGGCCTGTTTCTGCAGGCGGCGCTGCGAAATCCTCTGGCCGACCCCGGCATAATCGGCATCGCCGGCGGCGCGGCTTTCGCGGCCTCTCTCGCCGGCGCCCTTTTCCCCATGTTATATTTTTCCAAACCAATCTTCGCCTTTATGGGCGGCATGTTGGCTTTTCTGCTCATTTACCGCCTGGCCTGGAAAGGTTCGCTTGATCCGGTGCGAATCATCCTCGTGGGCGTGGCGGTCAGCGCGGTCTTCACGGGACTGTCCGCCGCTCTTTTCGGCCCGGCTATTGCCGCGCCCGGCAGCGGCCTGATTCAGCGCTCCTGGAGCGACGCCCGTCAGCTCGCTTTGTGCGCCGCCGGCGGGATTCCGGCCGCGCTGCTCCTGGCGCCGGTATGCGATTTTATGGCCCTGGAAGACAGAACCGCCCGCGGCTTGGGGATAAACGCGGATTTGGCCCGCGGCCTCATTTCCGTCGTCGCCGTAATCCTCGCCGCCGCCGCGACCGCCATCATCGGAACCGTGGGTTTTCTGGCTCTGATCGCCCCTCACATGGCGCGGCGCATAGTGGGTTCCGATCACCGGATTCTCACCCCCTTCACTTTGCTTCTCGGCGCTTTTATCCTGCTGGCGGCGGATACGCTGGGACGCGTCATAGCGGCGCCGGTGGAAATACCGGCGGCAGTGCTGATGAACGTGGTGGGCGGGCCGTTTTTTATCATCCTGCTGCGAAAAGGTGGACGGATTGGCAAACAATAGACTTATTGTGGAAAATATTTCCTTTTCATACGGAGGGCGGCCCGTCCTGCGCGGCGTCTCTTTTGAGGTAAAAACCGGAAAAGTGACGACGCTCATAGGGGCCAACGCCTGCGGCAAAACCACGCTGCTGCTGCTCATGACCAAAAATCTCAAGCCGGACGGCGGGCGCGTTTTGCTGGACGGCCGGGATATAGCCGGGATTCGCCTGCGGGATTTTGCCAGAAAAGCGGCGGTCGTCCACCAAAAAACCGCCGCCCCCGACGATCTGAGCGTGGAAAAACTGGTGGCCTACGGGCGGACGCCCCACGCCTCCGCCCTGCGGGGACGGACGGCGGCGGACAGGGAAATGATCGCCTGGGCTATGAAAGCCGCGGGAATCACGGATATCGCCGCTCAACCCCTGGGGGCGCTGTCCGGCGGCCAGCGGCAATTGGCTTTTATCGCGATGGCGCTGGCTCAGGGGGCGAAACTCCTGTTTTTGGACGAACCCACCACTTTTCTCGACATACGTTACCAGGTGGAAACTCTGCGGCTCATTCGCGAGCTGAACGCGCGGCTCGGTCTCACGGTGCTGATGGTGCTGCACGATATCAACCAGGCTATCGTTTACTCGGACGAGGTGATCGGGCTGAAAGACGGCTCTGTGCTGACGCGGGGAGCGCCCGGCGAGGTCATAACGGAAGACGCGCTTTTTGCCATGTACGGCCTGCGGCTGCCGGTGCGAGAAGACGGGGGGCGGGTATGGGTTCCGCCTGTATGAAAAAAAGACGGGGGCCGGGCATGGGCGCCGCCCGTATGAAAAAAGACAGGGCCCGATTCAGGCGCGGGGCTGGGAGGAGGATATCCGGGCAATGAAAAAAATAACGAAACCGCTGTTTCTCGCCCTTGGTTTTATCTCGCTCGCTCTGGCGGCGCTGGGAGTGGTTCTGCCTCTGCTGCCGACGACCCCTTTTCTGCTGCTGACCGCTTTTTTCTTCGCCCAGGGTTCGGAGCGCTTTCATCGCTGGTTTATCGCCACCAAGCTCTACGAGCAGCATCTGCGCCCCCTCGTCCGGGATAAGACCATGCCCCTGAAAACAAAACTGGTCATTTGCCTGCCGGTTACGGCCGCCCTGGCCGCCGCTTTCTGTTTTACGCCGCACTGGCCGGCCCGCGTCCTGATCGCCGCCGCCCTGGCGGCCAAATGGTACTTCTTCATGTTCCGGCTCAAAAGCGGCGGCAGCGATGGCGGCGGAGGCGGCGGCTGTGAAAGCTGTGAAAGCGGCAAGATAAAAATAGCGGCGGAGGGCGTTTCCCGTGATTGACCGGCGGCTGTTAAGCCTGGCCCCAAAGGCGAAGCGTTCCGCCGCCGCCGCCGTCGCCGCCCGTTGGGGCGCTCTGCTCGCGGACGCGCTGATTATCATCGTCCTCACCGCCCTGATCGGACGCCTGGCGGCGGGAACAGCGGCGGCGGGCGACGCCGCGCGCGCCGTCGCTCTCTGTCTGCTGGCGGCCCTGGCGCGGGCGCTCTGCGGTTTTTGGGCCTCCCGCGTTTCTTACGCCGCTTCCGCCGGCGTCAAAAAGCATTTGCGGGAAAAACTGTATTCCCGCCTCATCGCCCTCGGCCCCGGTTACGGCGAAACCGCCGGCACGGCGGAAATCCTCCAGATCGCCACCGAAGGCGTGGATCAGCTGGAAACTTATTTCGGCCGCTATCTGCCTCAGTTTTTTTACAGTATAGCCGCGCCGCTTACTCTTTTTTTCATCATGGCCGCCATAAATCTCCAGGCGGCTTTCGTCCTCCTGATCTGCGCGCCGCTGATTCCCCTGCTTTTGCTTCTGATCAGCAAGCTGGCGGGTAAAATGGCCAGCCAGCAATGGAACTCCTATATTTCCCTGGGGGACCGTTTTCTGGAAAACATCCAGGGCATGACGACCCTGAAAGTATACGGCGCAGACGGCGAACAGCAGAAGGAGACGGCCAAAGAGGCTGAGTTGTTCCGCCGTTCGACCATGCGCTTGCTGCGGATGCAGCTCGGCTCGATCATCGTCATGGATTTCGTCGCTTTCGGCGGGGCGGCGCTGGGCATAGGAACGGCGGCCTGGGAATACGGGCAGGGGAGCGTATCTCTGGCCGGAGCGCTGGCGCTCATGCTGCTGGCGGCGGAATATTTCATCCCCCTGCGGCAATTAGGCTCTT